>JAPOLF010000060.1 GCA_029977305.1 bacterium
GACGTCTGGGCCGGGACCTACGGATCCTCGAGCGGTGATGAATGGTTCCTCTACATGCTCCACAGCAATGCGGGCAGCGGATCGCTCCCCTGCTACACCGTGAGCAGCAGCGGCCAGGCCTCGGTGACGCTCGGCACCATCGTGGGACTCCCCTATCCGTTGGGGATCACGGTCGGCAACGGCAACCTGTTCATCTCCAGTAACAGCCCTGGATATGACGCCGTGTGGCAATACGGCATCGAATCCAATGGTGCGCTGACCTACGTCAGGAAGTTCGGCACGGTGCTCGCATCCGGAACGGCCACCGCCGCCGGGGAGTTCATCCAACCATGGGCCGCGGCGTTCGATCCGACGTCGTCGACCCTCTACGTCTCCGATGCGGCTCCGACCAACAGCTTCGCGGCGATCACCGGGTATCCGGTCGCACCTGACGGGACGATCGGGACGCCGTTCGTCTACGGCAACGGGTTGACATCGGACATCGCGGCAGGCGGCTTGCAGACGCCACGCGGGCTTGGCGTGCTGCACGGGTTCCTGTTCGTCTCCACTGGTGCGAGCCAACTCGCGCGGCTGACGATCGACCCGGCCACCGGCGCCCTCTCGAACCCGACCCAGGTGGCGTCCAGCGGATCGTCCACCTCGCAGGTGTCGAATCCGCGCGGCATCGGTTCGGATGACACGAACGGGGTCATCTATGTCGCCGACCGCGGCAATAGCCGAGTGCTCGGGTTCGCCGTCTCCGAAGCCGGGGCGTTGACACCGCTGATCGAGGTCACCAGCGCCGGATCGACCGCGCTCACCCAAGCCAACACAGCGGTGGTCGCCGGCACCTCCTTGGTGGTCGGCATCGACAGTTCGACCTCCTACATCCTCGGGCCGCTGGCGATCCCCTGATCCGACGGGACACGAACCACGAACGCCGGGATGCCGACATCGGCTCCCGGCGTTCCCGTATGCTCTTGGCATGAGTGAGACGACGGCGCTGCACCCCTTCCGCGAATCCGATGCCCGTGATTGGGTGCTCGCCCTCGGCGGGGATCTCGACGCGGCGACGCTCGTCCCCGCCGATCCGGGCTGGGCGGAATCCCTGCTCGAGCGGACGCGCCCGGCCCTCCCCCGCGCTGCGCAGAAGGACGAGGCCGCCGCAAATCGCATCACCTTCGGCTTCGCGGCAGTGCTGGCGACACGCCACCCCGTCTTCCTGATGCCCAATGCGGCGCTGACGCAGATCGAATCCCGGATCGACCGCGGACTCGGGATGCACATGCGGCCGCCCTCGCGGCTCTTTCTCGAGGCGGGGATGGACCCTGTGGTGGCGCGGTCGTTGCCGATCCGTCTCGACCCGGCGATGAGTCTGATGGGTGGCTGTTGGATCCCGGCGCGGCTGGTGCCGACCGTCGCCGCGGCCGTGCAGCAGCACGAGCAGCGCATCCTGCGCCGGATGGCCGAGGCAGACCTTGACCCAGCGCCGATGTACGCGCAGTTGCGCGACACGCTCACCTACTGCGTTGCCAACACTTTGGCACTCTACGAATCGGTGGACGTGGTGACACCGGGGGTCAAGTCCTCAGTGCCGCCGGGGGCGCGGCTGGTGGTGCCAGATGCGAAACGGCTCGACAAGGCGGAGCGCAAACGGCTCGAGGAGTTGGCGAAGCCGCCGAAGCCGGAGAAGGAACCCAGCCTGCTGGCGCGGATGCTCAAGCGCGGCGGGTGATCACCGGACCCGCTGCCACGGCTGCGGGAAGTAGATGCCGGGGCGCATCGGTGGGGAGGTCATCGGAATGGTGAATCCCCACGAATAGGCGGGCGGCGGGCATCCCGCTGCGGCGACCGCCCACCGAGAGACGACCACCAATTGGCAGTGATCGAGATAGGCAGCGACGGCTGGTGACATGTTCGGGCCGAAATCCATCGGGGTGCGCGGCGTCGGCACGGTGGGTTCGGGGCCGGGGGTGGGTTGGGTCTCCGGGAAGACGGGCCTGAGATCAGTCGGAGCGCCACGCTTGTAGTACGAGTCGATGTACGACTCGCAAGCGATCCCGTTCGAGGGATCGCTCTCGACGAGGCCGTAGGGGTCGGTCGGGTCCTCACGCAGGAAGGCTTGCGCCTCCGCTTGATCCTTGAATGTCTCGCAGGTGATCTGCCGGTTCTTCCGGCGGCCGTCGACCGTCGCCGGGGCGAAGGCGGTCAGGGCCACCACGATCACCGCAAGCGCGAGCAGGACACGTCGAGTCATCACAGGGGCTCCACGAACGAACGGGACGTCTGGGGCAAGTCTGGGGGGCGGATACCGGGGCGGCAAGGCACCGACAGTCCCGGTTCGCCCGGGTGTGCGTCGCGCACAGCACGTGCCGCGCCGGTGGCGCACAATCCCTCGCACGTCGCAGTGAGGAGCCGCTGGTGTCCGATCCGTTCAGTTTCCAACCGCCGCCGAATCGCTCCGGCCGGATGCATGCACGCCATTTCACGGTGGCAGAGGCGAATGCGCTCTTGCCCGATCTTCGCCGGGCGCTGGAATTGCTCGGGGAATTCGTGCGGGACCTTCGCGGGGCGCGGGCGGAGCTTGCGACGCTCACGCCGAAGATGCGCGGCAATGGCAGCAGCCTCCGCGCCTCGGAACTCGAAGGTCGGATCACCACGCTCACCAGCGACCTCCGACACGGGCTCGCGGCGATCGCGGCGATGGGGATCGAAGTGAAGCGGATCGAGGATCCGCTCATCGATTTCCCCAGCATGCGGGAGGGACGCGAGGTCTATCTCTGCTGGCGCCCGGAGGAGTCGGAGATCACCTACTGGCACGAGCTCGACACCGGGTTCGCTGGTCGGCGGCCGATCTAGGCGCACCACCCGCCACCAACGCGCACGCCCCGACCAATCGGCCGGGGCGTGATCATCTCCGCGTGGTACTGGCTAGCTGGTGAACCAATCGTCGTTGCCAACGCCGCCGTGATCATGGGTGTCGCCGTCGCTGTCAGTGTTGTCGTTGCTGTCATGGCCGCCGTGGCCGCCACCATTGTCCGGATTGTTCGGGTCTTCCTTGATGCTGCCGTTGTTGCGGTGGTTGCCATTGCCGTTGTCATTGCCACCGCCGTTGCCATGGTTGTTGTCGTTGCCGCCGCGGCCGTTGTCGTTTCGACCGTGGTTGTTCTTCGACTTGGCGGCAGCCTCGCTCGCGGTGGCGAGGACGCCGGCGCCGACGGCCGCTGCGCCTGCCAACGCCGCGCGGACGCGATCGCCGAGACCAACGCGGCTGACCGGCGATGTGGTGTTGTGCTCTTCCATGGAACGCCCCCTCTGCTGATTCGGGTGTGGGCGCCGATTGTCGGCGTGCTCACCCTCGGACCGTACGCCGTATGGGCCGAGCTGTCCAGTATCCATGAGGAGGAACTTCAGCGTCGCCGCTTCCTCCTGTCTGGGGAGCAAGAGCCGAGCCGGGCGGCGGTTGATACACGGCCACCCGATCGACGCGGATCAGCTGAAGGGGTACCAGTCCAGATTGCCGTCGTTGCCACCATCACCGCCGCCCCCGGCAAGGTGATTGCCGCCGCCCCCACCTTGGTGGTGGATCGGCGGGAGGGTCGCAGCGACGTTCGGCCCGCCGCCGCTGACATCGGCGATGGCGGTGCCACCGAGGACCGCGGCATCGACATTCGTGGTGTTGGCGATCAGGCCTCCGTGGACGCTGACATCGCCGACGGTGTCGCCGACGCCGATCGCGCTGCCGCTGTTGTCGCCGCTGAAGACGTCACCGAGGCCAGCCGCGCCACCATCGGCTCCAGCCATCGCGCCACCGCCGTTGCCAGCTGCGGCCGTCTCCTGCAGGAAGAGCCATTCCGCCATCTCCGTCCTCCGCATGTGATGGGCGCCGTCGCCCGCGTAGGTCCGTGCTGTCTCAAGTGTAGGACTGCCGACGGCTCGTGCCCATGGTCGCGGCGCGGATCGTGCGCCGCTGCACCATTGCCGAGGGTCGCGTCGCGGCCTAGGATTCCTGCTGCGCATTTCGGCAGCGATGCCTGATCACCCGGGGGAGTCGATCATGACCCAGCTCATCGTGTCCACGTGGGACGGTCTCCACTTCTTTGACGATGACACCGGGGGGTGGAGTTCCCGCTCGACCCTGCCGGGGCACAACGTCTCCCATGCGGTGCGCGAGGCGGGGGCCTCGACGCTGTGGGCGGCGAGCAACCGGGGCGAGGCGTCGCGCATCCTCCGCTCCGACGACGAGGGAGCGACGTGGTTCGAGGGCCCCGACCTCGCGGTGGAAGAGGTGTGGCATGTCGATGTCACGCAGGACGGCGAGATCTGGGCAGGAGTGAAGCCGGCAGGGTTGCGCGTCTCGCGCGATCGCGGCGTGACGTGGGGACCGAACCCGGGGCTCAACGACCATCCCACCAGCAGCGAATGGTACGGCGGCGGCGCGGGATTGATCCTGCACACGATGATCCTGCCGCGGGAGCGCCCGGAGCGACGTTACGTCGGCATCTCCAGTGCGGGGATGTTCCGCAGCGACGACAGCGGCGTCACCTGGAGCCCCGCGAACGAGGGCAGCCGCGGCATGGGCGAGATGTGGGCGGAGATGAACGGCGTCACGCTGCAGCATCCGGGGGTGCACCGCTGCGTGCACAAGGCGATCCCCCATCCGACCGATCCGGACGTGCTCTATTCGCAGACGCACTTCGGCGTCTACCGCTCCGACGACGCCGGGACCACCTGGCAGGAGATCTCCGCCGGCCTGCCCAGCGACTTCGGGTTCGGGATCGCGGCGCAGCCGTGGGCGTGCGAGGCGGGCTGCGCAGTCTTCGTCGTGCCGCAATCGCCGGAGACGCTGCGCACCGCGGAGGCCCTCGTTCCCTACCGCTCGCTCGACGGCGGCCGGACCTGGGAAGCCAAAGGCAATGGCTTGCCATCAGGTGATCACATGGTGCTGCGCGACGCGATGGCCGCCGATGCGGCCGGGGTGTACTTCGGCACCTCGCAGGGGACGCTGTGGGCGACGCGCGACCTCGGTGAGTCGTGGCAGGTGGTGGCCGAGGGGCTGGGGCGGATCCAGGCGGTGGAGATCGGCTAGGTCCGCGCGATCACGATCCGCGGATGTCGATCCCGAAGCGGCGGAGGAATTGCGCCATCACCCCGCCGACCTCGCGCACCATGTAGTACTGCTCGGCCTGACCGCCCGGGGTGATCGGGCTGCCAGGGGCGGGTGACCCCCATGCGGTGAAGCCGAGGTCGCGGGCCATCATCTTGGCGCGGAAGAGATGGAAGCCGTCGCTGACGATCAAGATGTCGTCCACCCCCGCCGGGAGCAGACCGCTGGCAACACCTTGCATGGAGGACCAGGTGTCGGTTCCCTGCTCCTCGAACCAGATCGCGTCGCTGGGGACGCCGCGGTCAACAAGGTATTGCCATTCGGCTTCCGCCTCGCTGCACTGATCGCCCCGGCTGCGGCCGCCCGTGAGGAAGATCACCGGGGCGAGGCCTTGGTTCCACAGGTTCAGGGCGTGCTGGGTTCGTGCCTCGAGGACCGGGCTGAGGGCGCAGTTGTACTGAGCGGCACCGAGGATGACGATCGCATCGGCGGGGCGGGCCTGATCGGTCTGGGCTTGGGTGCGGATCGCCAGCCAGAGCATCCCGACGATCACCACGGCGGCGATCGCGGCGAAGAGCGCCCCGGTGAGCAGCCAGCGCCACGCTTCGCCCCAGACGGAGCGATGAAGGCGCATCCCGGTCTCTGCTGGTTCCGGTTCCGGGGGCGCGCCCCAGACGGGCGGCGGGGGCGGAGGTGGCGGGGCAGCGGCATCCGGACGCACCCCGACCGCCGGCGGCACGGTGCGGAAGCGTTGCGTGGGGAGTGGGCCCTGAGGGGCGGACGGCGTCATGGGGGGATGATGCCGCCCGGGTGGGGGTGGATTCAACTTTCGCGCGACCAAGCGCGGTGGGAACCTGCCGAATCGGCCCGACGTCGGTAGAATCAAGGCGCGCCAATCCCCAAAAGGGGCACGGGTTCGGGAGAGGGAGGAGCATCATGGACGACCAGTCGATCGACCGCCTTGCCCGCATGATGGCGCGCGGCACCTCGCGGCGTGGCGGGATTCGTGCGGCGGTCGGGGCAGTGGTTACGGCGATAGCCATCGGCAAGGCGGTGCCAGCGTTGGCATGCTCCAACAAAGGCGGCCCGTGTACCAGCTCGAGAGACTGCTGCGGACATTTCGACGTTTGCTCCTCCGGGGTCTGTTACGACGGGACGCCGATACCGACCGGGCTGTTCGACCCACCAGTGGCCTCCTCCCCCGATCCCTTCGCCGAACAGACCACCGAAGCGGTGATCTTCGGCGCAAATCCGTTGGAGGATCAGAACACCCAAGCGGTGATCTTCGGCTCGAGTCCCTACGCGTGCAAGCCACGAGGGCAACGATGTGTCCCGAACTCCGCGTCGATACCGTGCTGCGATGGCTTCTGCAGCGCTAGCACCCGCCGCTGCACGCCGTACAGCAATCCAAGGGTCCGGCTCGATGCACGAGAGGCGTGCACCGGGTGCTGGGATGGTGACGGCGCCGACTTCCGGTGCCGCTCCGGGGAGACCGACGACGCCTGCGGGGCCAGTGGCGATCGCTGCCGCGTCTGCAATCAGGACGAGTTCTGCAAGAACGGCTCCTGCAAGCGCGTCTGCGACCACGGCTGTATGACAGACGCCGACGTCTGCGTGGAAGGCAACGAGGACGCAGTCTGCGGCTCCAACGGCCGATCCTGCGATGACTGCACGATCAACAACGGCACGTGCCACGAGGGTCAGTGCCGGGTCGATTGAGACGCGGGTGCCACGGCGCCTGCCGCGGTGGGGTATCATCGTGGCCGAAATCCGCACGATTCGCCGACGGCGTGAAAGGGACTCGAACGATGGACCAGCACCTCCTCGACCGCGCCAGCAAGGTGCTCGCCGGCGCGACCACCCGTCGGGCCGGGATCAAGACGGCACTCGCGCTGATCGTCGCCCCGGCGACGGTCGCGGTGGCGGCTCCGGTGGCGAAGGCCAACCAGCGCCAGCGCCGCTGCAAGATCAACGGGCGATACTGCAACATCCACACGCAGAACTGCTGCCCGGGCCTCGAGTGCCGCACCAATCCGCAGACGGAGAAGTGGCAGTGCTACCGGCAGTGGGGTTCCTAGGCGGGGACCACCGCTCACACTGAATCCGGAAACCACCCCCTCGGCGGCGACGCTGGAGGGGGTGTTTCATCGCTGTGCGAAGATACGGCACCGCGGTCGGTCGTCCGGCCCGAAGGACTCCAGTGGGAGGCGTGCCCATGTCTGTGCGATCTGCCCTGCTCGCATTTGTCGCCATTGCGCTGCTGGTGGGCGGCGGCTTGCTTTCGCAGGCGGTGGCCAACGAGCGGATGCCGCGTGACCTCGGCCTGACCGGATTGCAGCGGGTGGAACTCGATCTCGGCGAGACCGGTCCGAGCATCGGCGATGTCGCCGTCTACGACGCCGTGGTGACCGAGAACAGGTCATCCATCGGACAGGGCACGAGTTTCTCGATCATCGTCCGGATCGATCCGGCGCAACAGATCGAAGACCGCATCACCTCGCTCGGGTTGACGCTGGGCGATGGATCGACGTTGCTCGCGCTCGGCAAGACCTCCGGATCGGAGATGGACGCCGACGCCGGGATGAATGACGCCCGCGTGCTGCCGATCGTCGGCGGGACCGGGTCACTCGCGGGACTCAAGGGACAAGTGACGCTCTCCCGTGCCGGCATGGCGGAGGTCCTGATCACGGTGGACATCGTCGACTGAACAGCTCGGTCGCCCGCGCGGCGGGACGTGCCGGAAGGAGTTGCGCATGCGCACATCGCCTTCACTCTACGCCTTCGTTCTCGGGGTCCTGCTCTGCAGCGGGTTGGTGCTCGGACCAATGGCACGTGCCTCCTCACCGCCGATCTACGGTGTCACACAGGGCACGCTCGAGGTGGAAGTGATCGATGTCGGCCAATCGGGACCGACGCCCGGTGATGTCTGGGTTGCGGATGGCAGGTTCGTCGCCGAGGACGGCACCCCGGTGGATGTCACGGCGCTCTCGGTGCTGACCGACCCCCGCAGCGATTTCTCCGGTGGCCTCTCCGTCAACGTCTCGATCATCGTGCTCGATTTCGGGAACTTCAACACCATCACCGCCGCCGGGCGGACGATGGTCGATCTCACCAAAGCACGAAATGACACCGAGGTGGAGCAGGTGCGAGCGGTGATCGGCGGCACCGGCATCTTCATCGGCGCGAATGGCGAGGTGGTCTCGCAGCGGCAACCGGATGGCACGACGTCGTTCGCCATCACCTTCGTGGACTAGGGAGGAGCCATGCGCGCACTGCGATTGGTGGTGATGTTCCTGCTCGGCGTCGGGGTGGCGGCGGTGCTGGGGATGGTGCCGCAGGTGATCGCCGACAGCGGCCGGCAGGTGGCGTTCACCAACGTGCCGAACACGCCGACGGTGGTCGATCTGGGCACGATGGGCGACTCCCCGACCGATCTGGTGGTGGTCAGTTCGGCGGGGTTCACCGATGACACCGGGCGCAACGGCACGGTCAACGGCTTCGAGTTCTACGCCGATCTCGGCGATGTCGCCGGTGATCCCTTCGATGACCTGCTCGGGATCATGGTCTACGACTTCGGCGACGGATCCACCATCGTGGCGATGAGCAAGACATTCATCCCGCTGGAGGACAACGAGATCCCCATCGGACAAACGGTGGATCGCGCGCTGGTGGGCGGCACCGGGGAGTTCCTCGGGGTGATGGGCGAGGATGCCGTCACGCGGAATGCGGACGACTCCTACAGCCACGTGCTCACGCTGGATCGCTGATCCGCCGGGCCTAGATGTTGATGTCGAGGGTGGCCGGGGCGTCCATCGACCAAACCGTGGCCCAGTCGGTCTTCATGTTGATGAGCGGGATCTGCTTGTTCGGCTCGAGGCCGCGGCGCAGCGGGCTCCAGAGGTAGTCGCGGTCGTACTCGAACTCGCGCGCGGCATCGGTGTGGTGGATCAGGTAGTAGAGATCAGGGGCGCCGCCGCCGCGGGCGTAGTCGATCATCTCGATGTCGCCGTCCGAGTTCCCCATCGCGATCACCGGGCGCTCGCCGACGTGGCGGGTGATGGTGATCGCCTTGTTGTCGCCGGTGTTGACGGTGAGGGAAACATCGGTCTCGACGACTTCGCCCTTGCCGGCGAATCCGGCGTAGGCGTAATGGGTGGTGGTGCCGACGATCTGCCAGATCGGGATGCCGAGGGTGGCGGGGACGAACGCGCGCAGGAACTCGACGCCGCTGCCGCTGACACAGAAGATCGTGTAACCGGACTGGGCGAGGAGGCCGATCAGTTCCTTCATCGGCTGGTAGGTCTGATCGACCCAGCGATTGCCGGTGACGGGGTGGACGGCGGTCTCCAGGAAGCTGCGGGCAGACTCGGTCACTCGCTCAACGGGCATGCCGGCGCCGGTCATATCGACCAGATGGTAGAACTCGGCGAAATCGATCTCCGCCGGGTCATCGAAGGCACCGCCGAGCGCGGCTTGGACAACCGGCATCGCGGCGTAGGCCGGATCGATTTCGGCGCGGGTCTTGGTGGCATGGAGGACGAAGGCCCAGACGGCCGGGCCGGGGAACTCGGTGAAGAGGGTGCCGTCGACATCGAAGGTGGCGATGCGGCGGCCGACCGGGAGGTAGTCCTCGGTGTTGCGCTCGATGGAGCGCTGGGTGAAGTCGATCAGGTTGCGCTTGATCTCGCCCTCGTTCCAGGACGGCAGCGGGTCATCGGCGGTAGGGGTGCCGGCTTGGGCGCGGGCGGCGTCCCACCGGGAGAGCCCGCCGAGGGCGATGGCGGAGGCGCCGAGGGAGCCGCGGAGGATGGTGCGGCGGTTGGCGCGGCGGAGGAAGGGGTTGGGCTGAGGGTCGAACACAATGCCTCCTTTGGAGAAGTCCACCATCCCTTTTGGATGTACCGCGAATTGTGCCATAGCAACCTGAGCAAGGGTTCAGGGAGGTGTGGTCAGAGCCCGACAGGGAGGATGGACGCTCAGCCGTGACTCAGTCGAGGCTGATGGGTGCGGCGGTGGACCAGACGGTGGCCCAATCGGTCTTCATGTCGATGAGCGGGATCGCGGGATTGGCCTCCAACCCCTTCACCAGCGGGCTCCACAGGTACTCCCGGTCGTACTGGAACTCGCGGTCGGCATCGGTGTGGTGGATGAGGTAGGCGAGATCGGGATTGCCGCCCCGGACGAACTCGACCATCTCGAGGTCGCCGTCGGAATTGCCGATGGTCAGGACCGGGCGACCGCCGATGTGCCACATGATGGAAATGGCTTTGTTGTCGCCGACATCGACGACAAGCGGGACGTCGGTCTCGATGACATCACCGGCGCCG
>JAPOLF010000061.1:0-6242 GCA_029977305.1 bacterium
GGCGATCGCGCACGGCATGGCGGCTGAAGTGGGTGAGGTGGTGCGGATCGTCCCGGGCCGGGTGGCGGCGCTGGGTGATGCGGCGCAGGCCGATGACGGCACAGAGCATCAAGGCCCGGCACTCTCGATCGAGGCGGATGGGCGGATCGTGTTGCGGCAGCCGTCGCCGGTTCGCGTCTGGTCGCTCGGCGCGTTTGCCGATCTCGAGCAACTGGATGACCCTGCGGTGTATCGGCTCACCGAGAAATCCATATCCCGCGCATTGCATGCGGGGTTCGATGTCGATCAGGTGACGACATTCCTGGAACGCCAGAACCAGCGGCCCCTGCCGCAGCAACTTCGTGCACAGGTGACGGCTTGGACGCGCACAATGCGACGGGTCAAAGCACAGGACGCACTGGTCATCGTGCCGGACAACCCGCAGGACAGTGCCGCGATCGTCGACGAGATGACCCGTGTCGGGGTGGTCTGCACGCCACTTCGGGAGGATGCGCTCGTCATCGCCCTCGACGGCACCGATGCGACCAAGGAGTTCGTGCTCAAGCGCCTGAAAGAGGCGGGGATGACCGTGTATCAGGCAGGGTCGTAGGGCTGGTCGCCGCGGGGTTGGGGTCTGAGACTGATTCGGCGTACCCTTCGTGGCAGCACGGAGGTCGGACGAACGATGACAGACACGCCAGTTGCACCGCAGACATCGAACGAGCAGCCAACCAGCGCCACACGAAGACGCACGAGTTGGCCGTTTTTTGTGTTGAGCGGGGCGCTCGCGGTGGTCGCGATCCTCCTCTACACCGGGGTGATCAATCTGAATCCGCCTCCCAAAGCGCCACCGGGAGCCAACCAGGTGATCGATGTGGTGCAGGCGCTGGATCGCGCTGGGATCGCGAGCACGATGGATCCCAAAGTCTTTGCACCTGCAGGGGCGTTCCCGGTGCCCGGTCAGGGGTTGATGGTTGGTGACACTGCGGTGCTCGTCTTCATCTTCGAGTCACCAGCCGAGGCGGAGCAGGCGATGCAGGCGGTCGACACCTCGAAGGTGATTCCGGCGAAGTACCTGCCGAGCGGGGCTCAACCCGTGGTGTTGCGTGGGAGCAATGTCGTGATTGCGCTCCCCGACAACGATCCAGGGATGGTGGCTGCCGTGACCATGGCCCTCGACGGCTTGGAGTAGGACGATGGCGGAGGGTCAGGCCCAGCAGCCTGAAGAGCCGACCCTAGCGGACGACGGCTCGGGCGAGCATGGGCGGGTTGGTTACGGCAAGTTCGGCAAGTGGACGCCGATCGGTCTCGGTTTGCTGCTGGTGCTCGTGGTCGGAGTCGGGTGGTACGTTGAGCAGCAGCGATCTGCTGCCCCACCCGTGGTGTCATCACCTGCACCGATGCGAGAAGATGCACCGCCATTCACGCTGACCCTGTTCGATGGATCGACGATCTCCTCGGCGGACGTTGCCGGGAAAGTGGTCGTGCTGAATTTCTGGGCTTCTTGGTGCGAGCCGTGTCGGAACGAGGTGCCGGTCCTGGAGAAGTTCTGGAAGGACCAGCAGGCCGCGGGCGAGGACACGGTGGTCATCGGGGTCGGAATCAGAACTGACAAGCAGGCCGACGCCGAAGCCTTCGTCGAGGAGTTCGGGATCACCTACCCGGTGGGCAGAGACACCCAAACGGACCAGCCGGGCGTGGGCCCGATCGAGACCGCGTTCGACATCCCGGCAGCCTATCCCTCAACGATGTTCATCGGGCCGGATGGAACCATCACACGGTTCCACCTCGGCCCGATCACGGAATCTCAATTAGCCTACGGCGTCGCCGAGGCGCGGCAAGAGGCGCCCTAGCGACGGATCCCGCTAGGCTAGCGGACCAGCAAGGCCGCAGACCTTGAAGAGGCCCGTTCCGGCATTGCAGGCGAGTCCTTCGCAGCAATCTGGGCTGGTGTCGCTGCAGCGCTGCCCGACGCCGAGGCAGGCATCCGCCTCGCACTTGCCCTTCTTGCAGTGCTCATTGGCGGCGCATGCGTTGTTGCAGGTGCCGCAGTGGTGATCGTCGGTCTCGAAGTTGCGGCAGCGACCGTCGCAGCGATTGGTGTCGCCGGTGCACTTGCAGATCCCCTTGGCATTGCAGCGGACATGATCGCCGCAGCAATCATTGTCACTGTTGCAGTTCTTCTTGCTGTCGTTGGGCTCGATACAGCGAGCGGCGCTGGCGCCTCCCGGCAATCCGAGACCAACTGCGGCAGTGGCGGCGACTGCCACCGCCCCGGCCACCGCGCGGCGATTGCGGCGCGCGGCCAACTTCCGGGTGAGCAGATCGAACGACGTCCCGTCCATGACCAATCCTCCTTCGAACAGTACTCGGCCCCTCATTGGGGTTCGACATCTGTCCAAACGCAGGGAGCGTGCCAACGTCGCGTGCAGTAACAGCACCGCCCCCGGGAAACTCCCGAGGGCGGTGGGTGAAACGTGGATTGGTGGGGCAGCTACGCGCCTGCGCCCTCAGTGGCGGCGCTGTCGGTCGGCGTGGTCGCCGTCTCCTCTTGCAGACCGGTGGGGCTGGAGAGATCGACCACGACATCGACGCCTTCGAGCATGTTGCCTGCGGTCGAGCTGCCGACCGGAATACCGGTGATCGTCGGGCTCCAAACGCCGCCGCCCGGCACCGGGACCATGCTCAGGTCGGGATAGTAGATCGCATTCGGATCGCCGAGGATCTCGCCGCCGGTGCCGCCCGTTGCGATGTCGCCGTAGACGATGTCATGGCCGCCGCCGTCGACGCGATTGTCGCCGTTGTCATCGGCGACGACGTACGACCCATCCGAGGTCATCGTTGCGTCTTCTTGGGCCGCCGCGGATCCAGCGAACAACCCGGTGCCGATGGCGAGTCCGACGATCAGCGCTTTGGATACAACCATCTCGAGCCTCCTGCCTGTGTGGATGTGAGCGAAGCCGCAATCAGTGCGGGATGCGTTCGAATCGCGGTGTTCGGCCGCGTGCACCATCAACCGTACTGCATCGTCGGGTGAAGGACGCGCTGCGGGCCGGGAAAAACGTCCCTAAAGCCCTGCTGGTGAGACGCGTTGGGCCGGGGATCGGTTTCCCCGGGGCTTTCGGCATCCTACGGGGCAGGGGTGCCTTCGGGCTCGACTTGGCGCGGGCTGAACCCCTGCAACACGTCGAGTTTCATCACGCCACCCTCGTTCACGAAGACCATCAGAATGGTCTCCGGGCCGCGCGGCGGGCGGATGGGCTCATTGAGGACGACAAACGCCGCATACCGGCCATCGGACATGATGGCAGCGTCGGTGATCGCGATGAGCCGCAGGAATTGCGCCTCATCGCGCGCGGTTGGAGCGGCAGAGAGTTCGGCGACCGCGCTCTCCTCGCCACCCGCAGCGAGGCCGCCGATGAGCCACTTGGCACCGTTGGCCGTGGTCAGGTTGGCGACCCGCAGATAGTCCGCCGCATTCAAGCAGCCGAGAATCTGGCGCACGGTGGAATTGATGGCATCCGCTTCTTCACCGCTGACGGCGTCGCCCAGCGGGATTTCCAATTGGAACCCGATGAGTTCAGCGCCGTCCGTGAGACCGGCGGCCACGTCCTCAGCCACCAAAGGCTCAGCCGCGCACTCCGAGGGGAGCACGACCTTGGAACCACCGAGGTCTGCCCCATCGTCCTGGGCAAGCGTCGGCATGACCATTGCGGCGGCCAACAGCGGAGCAATCAAGGCGTAGCGAACACGCATCGGAAGATCCTCCATGGATAGGCACGGGGTCCGATCACGATCGGGGACCCGGGACGAACGGCATGCGCAGCTGCAACGTGGGCATCACCAGCGACTGTCCGTACAGAAGCGTGGTCGAAGGATAACAGCGAAACGCTTGGATCGGCCATCCGCCGGGTTCGCTGGAGTTCAGCTGGGAATCTCGCACCGGAAGCCGAAGCGGACCTCACCGATTTTCATGGACCGGCGATCATCGCCGTACAGGCGGGCTACGTACTCGACGTTTGGGCGAACCATGTCGACCAGAATCGTGCCCTTCGACCCCCGTCCGCCGAATTCGTCCGGTCCATCGCTGGGAGAAAGCCAGAGCTCGGCGACGGGATCCTCTCCAAGGTCCCAGCGGATGAGACATTGGCCATAGACGGGGTTCAACGGATCCGGTCGCGGCGTCCTTCCGACACCGAGGCGCAGGATGGTTCCGCCCCAAGTCAGGATGGATTCTTCTGCCCACCACGTGATCTTCGGGGGATTCGGGTAGGCGCGGGAGAAGGCCCCGTATCCGCTCAGGTGCTCGATCAGGAACTGGGCAGTGTCCGGCCGACCCGGCCACGGGCGCCTGCGCGGAAGTGGCGGCGCATCACCATCAAGGATTGGCTCCTCGATGTCGACAACCAACAGGTTGAATGGCGAGACGGCGTAACCCGCATGATCAAACACCCACGGAGCGGGCACCGGCGTGATCGGGCGTGCCTGTGCCGGTCGAATGGCCACCGCACCCGTCAACTCCTGATGGGTGACGCCGAAGGTCCACGAGGCGAGCACGCGGTACGGATCTCGGTCTGGAGCGATGGGTTGTTCCGGGGCGGCATGGATGACGGTGCGACCGGCTGCGTTCCAGCCTGCGGCGCCGAATCGCGACAGCGTCTCCCTCAGCCCGACGCCCTCCCAAGGGCCAATCAAGCGCTGACGCGAGGTCTGCACGACGTACCAATCCGTCGCGATGCGGTTGGAGAGGGCAGCGATCGACTCGCGAACGTCAGCGGCATCCGAGCATTGCGCGGCCCCAAGCACCCCGAGTTCCCGCCATCGCTCGATGCGCCCTTGTCCGGAGGCCGCGAGATCGAGGATGGCCACCGAGCATCCGTCTGCAACGGCATCCGCGATCAATCGATCTGCGGTTTCGTCTGCATGCTCGTTCACCAAGAACAGCAACACCTTGGCAAGTGGGGGGTCCGCATCGGTGTTGTCGATGATCACCGCGGGTGACCCCGGGGCGAGGGAGTCGTCAGCACTGATCAACCCGCTGAACGTGGGGGTGAGTCCCGCGGCCTCTACTTGCTGCAGTAGATCGTCGGAGGTGAGGGTGTGGGCACTGATCGGGGCAGCGAGCATCGCGGTGCCAACGTGCGACGCCATGCCTCGCAACATCGCCACGCCGGAATCGAGATTCCATGAGGCGGTGCGCCCAGGAAGGATGAGGACCGTGGATGCGGAGAGTTCGGCTTGCTCGGGCAGGTGCCCGCGCAACCAGTTGGCGAGGTTGGGGCTGTGATCTCCTGATCGCAGAGCCGCGACGGCGTCATGGCCGCTGATGTGGATCGCCTCAGGCCCGGCCTCGGGTGCGGTGACACCGATGACGACAAGCGCACCTCCGGGGCGGGAGGAGACGAGGCGTTGGGAAAAGAGCATCAGCGGTCCGGTCATGTGCCCATCGTATCATCACGAAACCTGCGACCATCGGGGCGCCGAGCGGGCACAGGAATCACCGTGTGGTGGCGCAGGAGATGGGAGCGACTGATGGAGTCAACAACGCGGATCTCCGGTGGAACGATCGTGACCGCGGAGGTGATGGCGCGCGCTGATCTCCTGATCCGGGATGGCAAGATCGTTGGGTGGATCGAGCCAGCAGCGGAGACGCCCGGGGTTGAGGTGATCGATGCCACCGGTCTGTGGGTGATGCCCGGGGCGATCGACGTCCACACGCATTTTGAGGAGCCCGACCCGCGCATGCTCGAGGGGTTCGAGACCGGCAGTCACGCGGCTGCGGCAGGGGGGATCACCACGGTGATCGAGATGCCGCAGGCGCACCCAACCAGCACCACCGCTGCCCATGTGCAGGAGAAGGCGGCGATCGCCGAGGAAAAGTCGATCGTCGACATGGCGCTGTGGGGTGGGGTGATCCTCCAGAATGATCAGACCGAAGCAGATCTCCTTGCGATGGCCGATGCCGGTGCGGTGGCCTACAAGAGCTTCATGGCCTCATCGAGCCCGTTCTTCCCGGCGGTGAACAGCGAGCAACTGCGGCGCGCGATGCTCGTCGCGCGGGACACGGGGTTGCCCTACGGCCTCCACGCAGAGGACAACGCACTCCTGCAGGCAGGCATCAGTCGGCTGAAGGAGGAGGGCCGGAAGGACCCCCTCGCCCATGCCGAGAGTCGTCCTCCCGTGGTGGAGACCGTGGCGGTCGCCAGTGCGGTGGCACTTGCCGAAGAAACAGGCGCACCTGTGCATATCTGCCATGTGGCATC
>JAPOLF010000061.1:6252-6505 GCA_029977305.1 bacterium
GGGAGCTATGCGGATCATTGCCTATGCGAAGGCACGCGGGGTTCGGATCACCTGTGAGACCTGTCCGCAGTACTTGGTGTTGAATACCGATGACCTCGTGCGATTGAAAGGATTCGGACGGTGTGCGCCGGCACTCCGTGAGCAGGAAGAGGTGGAACGCCTCTGGACCTCGGTGCTCGCCGGGGAGATCGACATCCTGTGCTCCGACCACTGCGGGTTCACCGTGGAGAGCAAGCAAGCTGGTGACGAGGAC
>JAPOLF010000061.1:6515-10395 GCA_029977305.1 bacterium
AGGGAATTCAGAATCTCGTGGCCTCGACCTATAGCGAGGGGGTGGTGCGGCGGGGGATGAACCCCTCCCGGTGGATCGCGATGCTCACCGCGAATCCGGCTCGCATCTTCGGCCTCGCTCCGGCGAAAGGCTCACTTGAGCCGGGGGCGGACGCCGATGTGATGCTCTTCGATCCGGCCGCGGAGTGGGAGGTCACCGTCGAAGATCACCTGCACCGGCAGCCCTGGAGCCCCTATGCGGGCAAGCGGATGCTCGGCCGCGTGCGCCGCACGATTCGCCGTGGCGAGACGCTTTTCGATGATCGGCACGCGGGACAAGCCCGGATTGTCGCGGGCCCGGGCGGTGGGAAGGTGCTTCGCCGGCAGGCCAACTGACCGCAACCTGTACCTCCGTGGGTACAATGAGTGAGGAAATGCTGGCGAGAGGCGGAGTCCCGGCCTCGTCGGCGCGTGTGGTGAGATCTCGGAGGCGAATCGCCCGTGCAATCCCCCAACCAACCCCTTGTTGACAATCGCGACGTGGCCGAGATGGTCGAGACCCTCGCTGGGTTCGGTGCGTGGGGCGAGACCGGCGTCAATCGCCTGGTGTACACACCGGAATGGCTCGCGGCACAGGATCAAGTGGCGGCGTGGCTGGCCGAGGCTGGGTTGGAGGTCGAGCGCGACGCGGTCGGCAACGTGTGGGGGTGGTTGCGCGGGACCGACCGCGGCAAGGCGATCGTCACCGGGTCGCACATCGACACCCAGAAACCGGGTGGTCAGTATGACGGAGCGCTCGGGGTGGTGGCGGCGATCGCGGCAGTCAAAGCGCTGAAGGAGACCTACGGCACGCCGCGCCAGACCATCGGCGTGGTCTCGCTGTGCGAGGAGGAGGCGTCGCGATTCGCGCGCACCAACTTCTGGGGATCGCGCGCCGTGGTGGGGGCGATCGTCGCGGGCGAGGCGGACAAACTGCGCGCGATCGACGGTCCGACGATGGCGGAGATCATGCATGACCTCGGGCTCGATCCGGCACGCATCCCCGATGCCAAGCGCGATGACATCGCCGGGTACATCGAGTTGCACATCGAGCAGGGCCCGCTCTTGGAGGAGCAGGGGCTGCCGGTGGGGATCGTCGAGCGGATCACGGGGTACAAGCAGTTTTGGCTCGACGTTCATGGGCAGGCGAACCACGCCGGAACCACCCCAATGGACATCCGGCGCGATCCGATGGCCGGGGCGGCGGAGATCATCTCCGGGGTGATCAACACCGCGCACCGCATGGGGCGGCCCGCGGTGACTACCGTGGGGAGGATGACGGTCGAGCCGAACGGGCGAGCGGTGGTGCCGGAGCGGGTCGGATTCACCGTCGACGCCCGCCATCCGAACGAGGAGCAGCGCCAACTGCTACTCGAGCGCCATGAACGGCTGTGGACCGAAGTCGCCGAGCGGCGCGGACTGGACCTGCAGGTGAGGGTCGACAGCGATCGCCAACCCTGCGAGTGCGACCCCGGGTTGGTCGCCGCCCTCGCCGGGGCTGCCGAAGCCGCGGGCATTCCCTCGATGCGGATGAACAGTGGCGCCGTGCATGACGCCATGCAGTTCTCCGCGATATGCCCGGTGGCCATGCTCTTCGTGCGGAGCAGGAATGGCATCAGCCACTCGCCGGATGAGTTCACGAGCGTCGAGGATGCGACGGCGGGGACCGAGGTGCTCGCACGCGCGCTGCACGCGATCGCGTACTGATCGGGGTGGGAACCATGGCACCGGTGGTCGCGATTTGCTCGCCGCTCGAGGACCACCTTGTGGCGCGGGTGCAGGACGCATTCGGGGATCGGATCGACTTGCGTTATCGACCGGACCTGCTGCCTGCCCCTCGTTATGTGGCCGATCACGGCGATCCTGATTTCGTCCGCACCGCCGAGCAAGAACGTGCATGGCGACAGATGCTGACGGATGCCGAGGTCACGTTTGACTTCGCCACCGAGGGAACTGACGGCCCGCTGCAGTTGTCCCCGATGTTGCGCTGGATCCAGACGACGTCCGCCGGGGTCGGGCCCTCGGCGAAGCGGTTCGGGCTCGAGGGTCAGGGGGTGATCGTCACCACCGCCAGTGGCATCCATGCCGGGCCCCTTGCCGAGTTTGTCTTCGCGTCGCTCCTGTACTGGGTCAAGGAGTTTCCTCGCCTCATGGACGACAAGCGCGGCCATCGATGGGACCGCTTCTGCGCGGGTGAACTGCGTGGAAAGACTTTGGCGGTGGTCGGTCCGGGGAGGATCGGGCGCGAGGTCGCGCGGATCGGTCGTGCCTTCGGGATGACGATCTGGATGATGGGCCGCACCGTCGGCGTGGATGCGGCCGATGCTGTCGGGGCCGATCGCCTGTGGGAGCGACCAGACCTGCGCGAGATGCTCGCGGGTGCCGATGCGATCGTGCTGGTGGTGCCGCACACCCCCGAGACGGTCGGCATGATCGGGCGCGAGGAGATTGCGGTGATGAAGCCCGAGGCGATGCTGGTGAACATCGCGCGCGGCGTCGTGATCGATGAGCAGGCGCTGACCGAAGCGCTGCGCGATCGTCGGATCGCGTTCGCGGCGCTCGACGTGTTCACCGAGGAACCCTTGCCGGTGGCGTCGCCGCTGTGGGACCTCCCCAACGTGCTGATCAATCCCCACTCGGCGAGCACCGCGTGGGAGGAAAACAGCCGGTTGACGGATCGGTTCATCGCCAATCTCGGGCACTATCTCGCGGGGGAGATCGACCAGATGTCCCCGCAACTCGATATCAGCCGCGGTTATTGACGAGGATCGCATGAGCGACGATCAGCAGCCTGTTGCCCCGCCAATCCCTCCGTGGGATGGAGAGACGATCGACCCGGAGGTCGTGGATCGGTATGCGCGAGCGATCGTCCGCATCGTCGAGCGTGACCACGCGCCGGAGAGCGACGAGCTCCGCCGGGCGACCAACACCTATGCCACCGCGTTCTCGTTCCTCGTGATGCGTCGCGGGGAGGACTACGCGCTCGCCCACGGACGTGCGGCCGAGACGCGCGCGATCGCGTTGCTTCCGGCAGCGGATGGCAATCACGCCTTGGCACTCATTGCCGAGGCACACGAGCGCGTGAGCCGGGAGACCTAAGCCTCCTCGCGGGCATCCTGCGCGAGTTTGAGGAGCGCAAGGTACTTGCGATCTCGCTCGTCGAGCAGGGCCTGAGACGTCTCGGAATCATAGGTGTAAAAGCCACGGCCGCTCTTGAACCCGAGATGCCCGTCGTCAAGGATCTGACGCACCGTCGGCGGGATCTCGGTGCTCGAGGAGATCTCCTTCACGAGGTGCTCGTGGACGTGACCGTGGATGTCCAACCCGGCGAAATCCTGCACCCGGAGCGGACCCAGCGCGGCGAGTCGGAACCCCATGCTGCCGACGACGGCGGCATCGATGTCCTCGGCGGAGGCGACGCCCCGATCGAGCAGATCCCAGATCTCGCGGCCGAGCGCGATCTGGATCCGATTGACCAGGAAGCCGGGAAGTTCGACGTTCACCCGCACCGGCGTCTTGCCGATGTGCCGCAGCAGGCCGATCGCCGTCTCGATCGTGCGCTCGCTGGTGAGCGGGCTCCCAACCACCTCAACCGTCGGAACGATGTGCGGCGGATTGAACCAGTGCGTGACGACGGCCCGGTCGGGGTGCTGCAGCAGGGCCCCGGACGCGGAAATGGGATACGTCGAGGAGTTGCTGGCGATGATCGCGTCGCGGTCCATCAGCGATTCGATCCGCGCGAGGACCTGCCGCTCGCGCGCAACCGCGGCGAGCCGTCGTCGTGCTGCCGAGGGCTGCGATCCAAAACGGGTCGCCGTCGCCCCCGGCAGCGACAGACAGCCACGCAAACGAGAGACGCCCTT
>JAPOLF010000062.1 GCA_029977305.1 bacterium
ACGGCGGGGTCGTGCTCGATCTCGCGGAGACCGCCGTCGTCAGCGACGACGGCCTTTCCTACACCTTCACCCTGCTGCCGGACCTCTTCTACGCCTCGGGGAATCCGATTCTCGCCGAGCATTTCATCGCCTCGTGGAAGCGCGCGCTCGATCCGGCGAATCTCTCGCCGATGGCGCAGTTCATGAGCCTTGTCGAAGGCTTCGATGCGTGGATCGCCGGCGAGGAGGGAGCCGAACTCGGCTTCGAGGCGCCGGACGAGAAGACCTTGATCGTGCGGTTGAGCGAACCGGCAACCTACTTCCCCTCGTACATGGCGACGTTCGTCTGGGCCGTGGTCGATCCTGCCGTCATCGAAGCATTCGGCCAGACCAATTTCGTGCTCAACTACGCCGGCGCGGGTCCGTGGGCGTTCTCGGCCTACACCTTGGACGAGGTGTTCGAGATGACCCCGAACCCCTACTACTACGGCGGACCGAACCCCTCCATCAGCAAGATCATCTGGCCGATCGTGACCGGCCCCACGGCCGCGCAGGAGGCACTTGATCTCTACCTCTCCGACCAGGCGGTGTCGGCCGATGTGCCGCTCTCGTTGCTCGAGCAGGTGCAGGCTGATCCTGTGGCCTCCGCGGAACTGCGCGTGCTCGATGCGGCTCCGACCAGCGTGCGGTCGCTGGCGATGAACTTCGCCCGCCCGCCCTTCGATGACGTGCGCGTGCGGCAGGCGTTCGGGCTCGCCTTCGATCGAGTGTCGTTCGTTGAGCCCTATGGCGGCACGTGGGTTCCGGCGATGGCGTTCACCCCGCCGTCGGTCACTCAGTTGACCGGCTATGAACCACCGGTCGCCCCGGAGGTGGATATCGACGCGGCCCGTGCCTTACTCGAGGAGGCGGGGGTCGCTGGGGAGAACTTCCCCGAGGTGATCTACTACCACCCGACCGAAGACACCGACATCGAGAAGGATCGCATTCGCTCGATGCTCGGCATGCTCGGGGGCAACCTCGGCGTGACGCTGCTTTTCGACCCCAACCGCACGCAGGAGCAGATTGACGCGATCCGCGCCGACGAGGGCGTCCAACTCGAACTCGTCTGGTGGCAGAGCATCACGATGACGCCGCACCTCCTGACCGAGGTGTTCCGCTCCGATTCGCCGTACATGGCCGGCATCTTCAACTGGTCACCCGACCTTCCTCCGGTGGGTGGGTTTGATCCGGGTGCTGCCTCGGCACAATTCGACGAGTTGGTGGCGCAGGCAGATCAGGAGGCGGACACCGACACGCGGAACGGGCTCTTCGCGCAGGCGGAGCAGTTGATGCTGGACAACGCGGTCTACGTGCCAATTGCCAACTGGACCCCGATGTATGTGCAGAAGCCGTGGCTCGTTGGCACCCGACAGGGTTCGTGGACCGGTCGCCTGCCCATTGTGTTCGACGCTGATGTGGTCGTCCTCGCGTAGGTCTTTCTGTCGCGACACGCCGCAATGAACGACGCGGGGCCGATCGGCCCCGCGTCATTATTTATGCGTGCTATGGAATAACGTTGGCTACCCCTGCTCGAGGAATGCTGCCCATGGACCGTGCATGCCGGCGGCACTCACGCCGTAGAACACGCGGATGGTGTCGCCGTCGCGATAGGCGAGGTGGTAGCGACGCTCGGAGCCGCGCTGGCGATAGGATCGCCACAGGCCGTAGTCGCCGATCCACTTCACCTCCGATTGCGCGAAGGTGCCTTCTTCATGCTTCGTGATCGCCTCGCGCCACAAGCGGCGATCACTCGCCAGCGTGACCCCCTCGTAAAAGGTGCGGTCACGCAGATCGTGGATGGTGTAGGTCGTCACGCCGTTTGCGACCGACTTGCCGGCGACCTCCGCACCGCTGGTCGGCGCGACTGGATCGTCGCCGCTGGGTTGCACGGCGGCACGCGGCGGTCTCGCCTCCGCGATCGCGCGCGACGACAGCTTCGCCGTCGGAGCGAACGCGACCGGGGGAGCACTGGCGTGGCCGCTGATCATCGCGACGATCTCGTCACGGTTCGCGACGTCGGTGGTGTCATCGCGGCGCACGAGGATCGTCGCCGGGGAGACCGCGTAAGGCTTGTCAGGCCCTTCCTGCACCACGAGAGCAAGAATGTCCTTGCCGCCGGTTTCGTGCTGCTGCATCTCGCAGGAAACGGTAGGCGTGACCGTCGTGCTGATCGCCGAGAGCACGCGAGAGGAGAGAGCAGCGGCCTCAGAAACCCCAACAACCGGCTTCTTCGGCGAGGCGGGAACACCGAGGTAGATCACACCGCCCGTGCCATTGGCGAAGGCGACGACGTCCCTCACCACAGCATCGAGCGCGGCACCGCGCGTGCCGACCTTCTCGTGGAATGATTGGTAAGACGTTTCCCCTTCCAACCGCGCCGCGACGATCGGATCGGTTGCGGTTCCGGCGGCAGGACGGCTGACGTCGAAGTTGTCGCTCGCGAGTGCGTGCTTCAACGCGGCGAACGACACCTCTGGGAGCAGGATCTCTGTCGCGCGGTCACCGATGCCGAGTTGCGTCTCACGCTCGGGATCGCGCGCGAGTCGGTGGGCATCGGATCCTTGGATGCAGTGCATCCGCCGTGGGTATTCCGGCTTGGAGCCGTTGAAGAACTTCGCGGTTGATCGCCGGCCGGCTCCCACGTTCAGATCGGTCACCTCCAACGCGTGGAGATGCTCATCCTGCGTGTAGGCGATCTTTGTCTGCCCGCCGAACTTCAGCCCCTGCATCGCAACACCATGCGTTGAGTTCACATGGGCACCGATGACCAGCGCACCGTGCTCAGCGAGGGTCTCGTACACCTTGAGGACGTCGCTGGTGGCGCCGACCTCGCCACTGCCGAAACGCTGCTCAGGCACGCCGAGCATGAGCAGCAGGTGCTCCATCAAGCGGATCGACGTCCCCTCCGGGAAGATCGCGAGCACGTGGAACCCGAAGGTCGCCGTGAACTCGAATCCGGGAAGGACGCGGATCGCGGTCAGCAGTCGGCGGTACTCCGCGAGGCGATCGGCCTCCGCGGGCTGCAGCCGCTTGAGGTACTCCAGCAGTTCGAGGTCTTCGATCTCGCGCCACATGTCGGCATAGCCGCGCACCGAGTTGTGGTCGGTGAAAGCAATGAGATCGAGCTGCTGCTCCTCGGCGCGCCGCAAGATGTCGAGGTACGACACGGCGGGCTCTTGGTAATCCGTCGACGCAGGCGTGTGGATGTGAAGATCCATCCGTCGCCAATGGTTCCCCGTGCCGCGCGGCGGCAAGGCGGGCTTGGCGACCGGTTTCGCCGCGGGTGCAGCCTCGGGCGCGACGACCGCCTTCTTCACGGTTCTGGTGGGTTTTGGTTGTTCGACAACGGGTTCAGCGCTCTCGGCCGGTGCCTTCTTCGCGCGTGGAGCCTTGGACCGCGGGGCGGCAGGCTTGGCGGCTTCCACCTCGGGAGCTGCCTTTGTCTGTCGCCGGGCTGTGGCCTTGGGCGCCTCAACGGCGACCTTGTCCACCTTGGTCTTGGGCTTCGCGGCTGAGGTTTGCGCTGGTGCCGTTGCCTGCTTCTTGGTCTTGGTCGGCTTGGTTCCCGCATCGCTGGAGGCGGATTCGGGAGTCTCTTTCGCCGACGCTCGGCGTGCAGGCGCTATGACACACATCCTCGCTCGGGGGTGATCCGGCGCCACACGGCCCCGGTCGGACGCTTGTCCGCAAGGTGAGTGTAGCATGCGGAAACCCTGAAATCGTCGGACAACGCTGGGCATCGGCGGGTAGGACAACCCTCCGGTGATCCACGACGTAGACTTGTTAGCGTTGCTCAGGCGGGGCACGTCCGGGATCCGACCCCGGCGCACCGTCCAGAACTCGTGGGGAGTCTTCCGTGCCGGAATTCACCAGCACCTTGCTGTTCGATGCGTTGCTTGCGCTGATCATCCTCCTCTTCGTGCCGTTCGGAATTCGACGCGGTGCGGCCAAGGAGGCGATGGGATCGGCTGGCCTGCTGCTTGGCGCGGCCATCGCCGAGGCGTGGGGGCCCACGGCGTCGCGGTGGCTCGCGAGTCTGATCGGCCTGAGCAGTGCGACCGCTGCGTTCGTGGTGACACTGGTCATTGTCGTCGCCGGGATGGTCCTTGTCGGCTATGGCGGCGGGATCGCGCTCGGACGGACGCGGCCCGGATGGTTGTCGCGGGTCGTCGGTGGCATCATCGCCGCCCTCAATGCTGCCTTCCTGCTCTCGGTGTTGTTGGTCGCCGTCCAGCGCAATCTGAAAACCGATGGCGAACTGGATGCTGGGGTGGTCAGCGGCTTCCTGATGAATGACCCGGACCTGTTGTTGCTGGCTGCTGCGGTGGTGATGTTGATCGTGGTGGTCGCGGGGTGGCTGGTCAACGCGTTCCGCGGGGACAGTCCTGCACCGGAATCGGCGTTGGCGCGGCGCGAGCGGCCGGTGCGTGTGGCGTCCGGAGCCGATGGCGGCAAGTATGAGCCCGCCCCGATGCGCCCCGATCCGTCACTGATGCAGACCGCCCCGATCCCCAGCCCGTCGGATCCGTGGCAGCGTCCCCCTGGCAACGGCGGTGCGGCGCCAGCACCTGCCAATCCGTGGATGAGCTGGGGGCAGCCGCGGACCGGTTCGGTGATGAGTGGGGACACGATCGTCGAGGTTCGGCGGACGTGTCCGACCTGTGGCGCAACAGCCGCCGCCACCGATGTCTATTGCCAGGAGTGCGGCAAGACGTTGTGATCTGGGGCTGATCAACACGGCGATCCATCGGGGAGGAGACCATGAGCACGCACCTCACGCCGGCGGAGGTGGAAACGGCAAAGCAGGCGGCAGTTGCCGCCATCGATGCTGCCGCCGACAGCCTGATCCGGCTCTCCAAGTTCATCCACAGCCACCCGGAGATCGCGCTCGAGGAATACGAGTCGAGCGCCGCCTGCGCAGAGTTCCTCGAGGAGCGTGGATTCGCGCTGGAGCGGGGGGTGGCGGAGCTGCCGACTGCGTTCAGTGCGTCGGTTTCCGTCGGTGACGGCGCACCGCACATCGCCTTCCTTTCGGAGTACGACGCCCTGCCGAATCTGGGACATGGCTGTGGGCACAACCTGATCGCGATCGCCGGAATTGGTGCCGGGATCGGCGCGGCAGCGGCGCTGCGGCACCTCCCCAAGGGCCGAGTCTCCGTGTTTGGAACACCTGCGGAAGAAGCAGTTGGCGGGAAGATCATCATGGCCAATGCCGGGGTCTTCGAGGGAGTCGATGCCGCCATGGGGGCGCACCCCGGGACGAGTGAGTCGGTTTGCCCGACCGTGGAAGGCAGCGGCGAGGCGCTGGCGTGTGTTTCGGTGATCATTGCGTTCCATGGGCAGTCGGCACATGCGGCTGCCGATCCGTGGAATGGTCGCAATGCGCTCAACGCCGTGATTGCGACGTTCAACGGCGTTGATGCTCTGCGCCAGCATGTCAAATCCGATGCACGTCTTCACGGCATCATCCGCCACGGCGGCGATGCGGCGAACGTGGTGCCGCACTTTGCCGAGGCGGAGTTCTTCGTGCGCGGCGGGACGGTCGCCTACATGAACGAACTGGTGGAAAAAGTGCGGAAGATCGCGGAGGGGGCCGCACTGATCACCGGGTGTGATCTGGTGTTCAGCATTCCTGACGAGGCGAATTTCGACATGATCACCAACCGCACCATGGCGCGGGTGATGGACGCGCACCAGCGTGCCGTCGGCTTGGTGCTCCCCGAAGCAAAACCAACACCAGCGTCGGGGTCGACCGATTGGGGGAACGTGAGCTATTTGTTCCCTTCGGTGGAGACGAACTATCCCATTCTCGATCGGGTGTGTACCTGGCATTCCCAAGATGTTGTCGATGCCAGCGACTCAGCCTTGGGATACGAGAACACCATCAAGGTTGCGAAGTCCATGGCGTTGACCGCGATCGACTTGCTGACCGATCCCGACCTGCTGCGATCCGCCACCGCGGAGTTCCAGCGGGAGCGGGAGGCGCGTTCGATCTAGGGTGTTCCGTCCAACACCAGCGGTTGCGTCACCCCGTCAGCAATCACGATCTGCCCATCGGAGAGGGTGAGGACCACGGGATCGCCCGGGAAGACGCGTGCGACGCGATCCGGATGCGCCGCGTTCTGGGCAGCGGCCCGGACTTTTCGGCCGGAGAGGGTGTCGTCCGCGAAGACGACGACCGTCTGGTCTCCCCACACCCGTTCCGGGTGGGATCCTGCAACCACCAGCACGCTCGCATCGGACGCATCTTGAATCGGTGCAAGACCGGATGTGATGCGCACCGTTGCGCCTGAGGACACAACCACCGCTTCCCATGCCCATGCGGTGCGTCCATCGTCGTGATTGCCGACTGGCCATCGGTGAATGGTGATGTCGGTCTGTGCATCAAGGGCGATCGATGCAATGTCTGGGAGCACGCCGACTCCGCGCAGCGATGGCTGGTCATCTGAGCGGGCGAAGGGCGTCAGCCCAAACACTTGCTCGGGGTGGAGGACTTGCGCTGCCGTTTCGGCGACAGTGAGGTCATCGTCTTCGCCCCAGACCAGGAGCACGTCAACGGCCTTCTCCGTGGGGCGGCGATAGGCGTCGAGGCTCTCAAGGAACGCCTCTGGATCATCGCCCGAGGCCATCACCAGGCGGCTCGACGGCGTCGTGATCATCGTTGAAAGCGCATGACCCGACGACAACAGCACGACGTGCGTGTGACGTGACTCCCAGGCCCAGACGAGCGTCAGTGAGCTCCCGAGCATGATCCCGGCAATCAACCCGATGCCAGCGAGCCGCAGCAGCGGGCGTGTCACGGCGAGGTGCGATTCGCGCGGTAGACGACCAGATCCACCGGGGTGCCCGGAGCCAGCCATTGCCCAGGCATGATCTTTCCGGTCGGACCTTCCAACCAGACGACATCGCCCTCTTTGATGCCGGACGCATCGACCGCGATCCCCGCCTGCTCGACATCGGACCGGGAGGCGTTCTTGGTCTGCCCGATGACCAACCCAAGCGCCTGCAATTGCGACGCTGCGCGCTCGGCCGATTTCCCAACGAGATCGGCAGGGACTTGCACGTTGTTCGCCTGGCTGACGATTAGCACGATCGATGATCCGGGGCGGGCACTGGTGCTCGGGTCGGTGCTCACCACAAATCCCGCAGGGACCCCAGGTTGATTGACGTACTGGGTGGTCACGTCGAAGCCGCGATCAGAGAGTGTCCGCTCAGCAAGCCCCGCTTCCATGCCGGCGAGGCCCAACGCCCGGAGATCGACCTCGGTGGTCCCGGTGCTGATGCGCACGGTGATGATGCTCTCCGCCGCGACGACGTCCCCTGGGGCGAAGTCTTGGTAGACGATCTCTCCCGGCGGGAAGGAATCCGTCGCGACCTCCGCGCCAACGGCAATGGTCAGATCCTGCGCATCAAGTTTGGCAATGGCTTCGTCCAAGGTGAGTCCGACGAGATCGGGCACCCCGCGCATCTCCGTCGCCTCGGTGGGCGGAGTTGCTGGCGTGGTGGAGGGTGCAGGCAGCGTCGCGGTCAACCCGCCGGACGTTGCTCCGGGTGTGGTGACGTCGCGCACCCCGACGTCGATCGGCGTCTTGAATCCCCCCGCCTGATTGAATCCGTAGAGGAGCAGTCCTATCAGACCGGCAAGCGCGACCAATCCGATCGCCCAATTCAGACACCCACCCCCACGTCCGCGCTTGGCCCGCCGGGGTGGTTGAGAGACTTGGCGCATGGAGGCACCGGGAAGCACGGTGGTCTCGGCATGGGAGGGCGCTTGGCGCTCGCCGCGTCCGCTGGGCGTGGGTTCGGTGCGTCCGGATTGCAAGGAAGGTGGGCGGTACTGCCGCCAGTACGTCATCGCACTGGCAAATGCGCCAGCCGATGGAAACCGTCTGGTGGGGTCTTTGTCGAGCGCCCGCATCACGATGGCATCGACCGCCGGCGGGATGCTGGGGAGAAAGTCCGAGGGTGGCGGTGCCTGCTCCTGCACATGCTTGACCGCGATCCCCACCGCGGAATCCGCGTCGAAGGGGACGAAGCGGGTGAGCATCTCGAAGGCGACCACCCCGGCGGAATAGACGTCCGAGGCAGGGGTTGCCATCAACCCGCTCGCCTGTTCCGGACTGAGGTAGTGAACGGTTCCGAGGCCATCGCCGACCTCGGTCAGGTTGTCGTCGCTGACGCTCTTGGCGATCCCGAAATCGACGACGATCGCGTGGCCATCGTTGTCAACCAGAATGTTTTGCGGTTTGACATCGCGATGCACATACCCGCGTTCATGGGCGTAATCCAGTGCGCTGCATACCTGCTGCAGCAACCCTGCGACATCGTCGGGGTGGAACGGTCCCTCGTGCTCAATGATCGACTTGAGCGTTTGACCGCGGACGTACTCCATGACGAAGTAGGGCGTGCCCGCAACCTCGCCGACATCGTAGATGTCCACGATGTTGGGATGGGAGAACCCTGCTGCTGCCTGCGCCTCGCGACGGAATCGAACCCGCGAGGCGGGATCGGCGGCGTACTGACCGCGCAGGACTTTGATCGCGACGTCTCGGCCCAAGAGGACATCGTGCCCGAGATAGACGGTGGCCATGCCGCCGTCGCCGAGCAAGCGGTCAACCCGATAGCGTCCGTTGATGGTTGAACCTTGGTCGATCATCGGTGGGTTGGATGCCCCTTGATGCAGTGCCGATGCGGGCGACCGGCAGGACGGCCCCGCTATTGTGCCCCACGAAGGCACTGGAGGGCGAAACCGCGTGCTGTTATCCGCGAACCACGGGTCGGCACAGGTTCACGGAGCCCCGGCCCCCGAGAATCTCGGTGAACGATGAAGCAATGCGCACCGCTCGTTCCGGGTCGGGTTCGATCACGTAATGAGATGGGCCCGCGCCGGAGAGGTGAAGGTCCTCGATGCCGTTGGCGCGCGCGGCATCGTGGAGGTGCCCAACGTCCGGTGCGATCTCCCGAAGCGCACGCGCGAAAGCATTCACGCAAAGGGTCGGGTCGAGTGGGAGGCCCTGTTGCAACCGCGCGACTTGCCTGCGCACGGTTGATCCGTCAGACCAATCGCCGGGGACGAGACGGCGATACAACTCCCGCGTCTTGTTCGGGATCATGATGTCGGGCGCGATCACGACAAACGCGGTGGCAGGGGTCGGCAGCGATGTCAGGGTGGTCCCGGTGCCTGTGCCGTGGGCGGTGCCACCAGTCAGGAAGAAGGGGACGTCACTCCCCAGCCGCGCAGCGATCTGCTCAAGGTCAGATGGCGCGATTGGCCCCTGCCACAGATCTACGAGACCAAGCAGGGTGTGCGCGGCATCGCTGCTTGCACCTCCCAGTCCGGCAGCCATTGGCACGTGTTTCCTGAGGTGGATTGCAGCGTCTGGTGGTATTCCGAGGTGGTCGGCCAGCGCTTTCGCGGCGGCCAGCGCGAGGTTGTCTTCATCGGCGATGGCGGATGCTTCGCACTCCAACGTGAGTTGCGGCGCCTTCCGCAGCGTCAGCGCATCGCACCATTCGATCTCCTGAAAGATGGTGCTGAGGTCGTGAAAGCCGTCATCGCGCTTCTTGAGGACTTCGAGCCCGAGATTCAACTTGGCGCAGGCATGGCGGGTGATGAGGTTCATGCCGGCGTGACCACAATGGGTGCGGTGGCGAGCAGCGCACGCCACTCGTCAATCGACAGCGTTTGCGCCCGACGCACCGGATCGACTCCAGCCGACGCCAACCAACTCGTCGTTTCCTGCTTTTCGAGTCCGAGAACCTCCGAAAGGGAATTGGCCACCGTCTTGCGTTTCTGGCGAAATCCGGCGGAGACGATCGCGAAGAACCGATCGAGTTCCGCTGCGGGAACCGACGGTTCGTGTGATTCAAGCGTGATCACGGCCGAGGTGATCTCCGGTGCCGGAATGAATGCATCGGGCGGCACGATGAACTCGAGCCGTCCATCGGCGTAGATCTGGGTGGCGATGGAGAGCATGCTCATATGCGGTGGTGTGGCGACAAGCCGCTCCGCGACTTCCTGTTGGAGCATGACGGTCATCGCCGTCGGCGGATGAGACGACTCGAGGAACCGGCGAATGATGGCGGTGCCGACCGAGTAGGGAAGGTTGGCCACGATGAGGTAGGGTGCGCCTTCTGGCACCAGAGAGTCGATCGGCACCTGAAGAGCGTCTCCATGGATCAAGGTGAACTGCAGGTGGGTCCCGAGGGTCGAGTCGAGGTGCACAGCGAGTTGCGTGCTTCCTTCGACGCCTAGGTGGCGCCCGTCCTTACCGAGTTCGGTTTCAAACACACATGACCTAATAAATCACAATTCCACAACACAGAGTGCGGGGTTTTGGGGTTTTGGGG
>JAPOLF010000063.1 GCA_029977305.1 bacterium
CAAGGTGGGGGCCCATGCCGTGGGCAGTGATGGCGACGCGCCCGAAGCCGCGCTCCTTTGCCTCATCGACGGAGGCGGCGCCCTCGACGCCGCGGCTGCGCAGGCGCTCGACGACTTGCGGGTTGTGGATGACATCGCCGATGGGGGCAATCGGGCCGGTGACGGCCGCTGCCTGCTCGACGATGTCCAGGGCGCGGCGGACGCCCCAGCAGTAGCCGAGTTCCGCGGCGACGACGATGCGCTTGGTCGGGATGGAGGTGGTATCAGGGGTGGCGGTGGACATCGGCAACCTCAATCGGTGCGAGACGGGAACGAAACACGGTCCAAACCCGTCGACGCAGTGAACGCGATGGCAGTATAGTCCGGGTGATTCGCCACGCCGTAGCGCAGATATCCCGGCATGCGACCGATGCTCGGACGGGCGTTCCACTTGACGCACACGACTGATGGCGGGCACCCGCGGTGCCACTTTCGCCTGAATCCCCGCGGAGGGATCTGATGACGGACGCACCTGCGGCGACTTCTCGCCGGTCACGAGCCACCCGGGTTGCCACGGCGGCGGGGATGGCGGTGAGCATCGGCGCGGCAGCGGCGCTGGTGATGATGATGGCTGGCCGCGGGGCACCGGAGCTGCGGCAGCTTGCAGCCCAGCAACCAGTCACCTCGATGACGGAGTTCACGGTGGGCGCGCCCCACCTGCAAACCATCGCCCAAGGGATCGTGACGATCGACGGGCCGGTGGTGTGGCGGATGCGCGAGACGACCGTGCCGCTGACGACCGAAACCGAGGCGCCGAACGCGAGTTTCGCGGTGCAGCGGAGCGGGACGACGATCTATCGGAATGACCTGACCAGCCGCCGCACGCGACTGGAGACGGGCGAGGCGCTCTTCCTGCCACAGGGCGATCCCGCATCGCGGGTGGCGGTGGGGACGGACCCATCGGTGGTGTGGAACATCGAGATGCTGCCGCAGGCGGTGGCCGCGGTGCCGGGTGCCGGGATGCCGCTCTTCAGCAGCGACCCGATCACCGATTACCCGGCGGGGACGTTTGATCTGGAATTGCAGCGGGCCGTGCTCCTCCCCGGCGAGGTGAGCGAGCTGCCGGGACATCTCGGCCCGGCGCTGGTGATCGTGGGATCGGGGCGGGTGCAGGTGTCCGCGATCGGGCAACCGCCGCAGCCGATCGGGGCGGGAACCGGGTTCTTGGCACGCGACGCCGTCACGATTCGGAATGGAGACACCCAGCCGGCCACGTTTCTCGTGGTGTTAGTGGGCGACGGGGTCGATGGGTCGGAGGGGATCACCGTTCCGGTGACGTCCACCGGCCAAACCACGCAGACGCAGTTGCCGACCCCGGTGACCGGCCAACCGACGCAGCCTCCACTCTTGCAGACGCCGGTTCCGGTGCCGACCGCGGTGCTCGCCCCGACGATGGTCCCGGCGACACTCCCGCCCGTGCTTCAGCCGACAGCTCCGCCGGTGGTCGAGCCGACCGTCGCGCCGGACGTGCAACCGAGCGACGGTGACACCGACGGCGACGGACTCTCGGACGCTGAGGAGGCGGCCTACAACTCCGATCCGCTGAACAAGGACTACGACGCGGACGGTCTGCTCGACGGGGTTGAGGTGTACCAGACGGGGACCGATCCGCTGAACAACGACACCGACGGCGACGGCCTGCTCGATGGCGAGGAGATCAATACCTACGGCACCTCACCAGCCTCGGGTGATTCGGATGGCGATGGACTCACCGATGGCGAGGAGATCTACACCTACGGGACCGGGCCGGCCTCCTACGACACAGACGGCGACGGGTATGGGGATGGGGACGAGGTGTACACCTTCGGCACCAACCCGCTCGACCCGGCCAGCACCCCGTAAGGTTCACGACTGCAAAGATCGGCACGACGAACAGAACGGAGCAGCACATGGCGGAGCGGGTCCGGGTGGCGTTGATCGGGGCAGGGCGGATCGGCAAGAGCCATGCGGAGACGCTGGCATTCCGGGTGCCGGGGGCGGAGTTGGTCGGGGTCGCCGATGTCTTCCCGGACGCGGCGAAGCGCGTGGCCGAGACGGTGCGCGCGCCGAAGTGGACGACCGATGCGCTGGAGTTGGTGCATGACCCCGAGGTCGACGCAGTCGCGATCGTCTAGAGCACGGACACGCACGCCCCGTTGATCGTGGCCGCGGCGGAGGAGGCCGGGAAGCATGTCTTCTGCGAGAAGCCGATCGCGCTGGATCTGGAGGCGACGGATCGGGCGATCGCCGCGGTGGCGAAGGCCGGGATCCTGTTCCAGATCGGATTCCAACGACGGTTCGATCCCGCCTATGCGAAAGCGAAGGCATTGATCACGAGCGGGGCGCTGGGGACAATCGAGCACATCCGGGACACGATGCGCGATCCGGGTCCGCCGCCGCGGGCGTACCTCGAAGTGTGCGGCGGGTTGTACCGTGACATGACGATCCACAACTTCGACTGCGTGCGCTGGCTGATGGGCCGGGAGCCGCGTGAGGTGTTCGCAATGGGGTCGTCGCTGGTCGATCCGATGTTCGCTGAGTTGGGGGACGTGGACACGAGCATCGTCTCGATCCGGTTCGACAATGATGCGCTGGCGGTGATCGACAACAGCCGTCGTTCCAACTTCGGGTACGACGTGCGGACGGAGGTGTTCGGAAGCAAGGGGGCGCTGCTGATCGGGCAGCATGCCGACACTCCGATGCTCCGCCTCGATGCCGAGGGGACACACACCGACCACGTCTACTTCTTCCTCGAGCGATTCGCCGGGGCCTACATCACCGAATTGCAGGTGTGGATCGCGGCGATTCAGGCGGGCAAGGCCGAGGGTCCGGACGGGCGTGATGCGCGCGCGGCAATCGCACTGGCCTATGCGGCGGAGGCGTCGCGGGCGGAGCGGGCGTTGGTCGACTGCTCACGATGGAGCGCCCCCGCGTAGGACCGCATCGGGAGCAGCGCGATGGCACCGTCGGCTTTCGGGGATGCCCTGCTTGGCGCGATCGCATCTGACACCGACCGGCTCGCCATCATCGGGGCGACCGGGGAGGGGTGGTCGCGCGGAGATCTGGCGGCAGCGATCGCACAAGTCGGAACGGCACTGCGCAGCGCCGGCTTCGGCGCCGGGGCGCGGGTGGCGATCGCGATCCCGGATGGGCCGCTCGCGGCGGTGACGATTCTCGCGGTGGCCTGTCACGCGGTGGCGATCCCGCTTCCGGATGACACGGACGCAGCGACGGTGCGGTGGATCGATGCGATCCAACCGGATCTGGTGATCACCGCGGAGGTCCGACGCCCGCTGCGTGAGGCCCTGCAGGAACGCGGCATCTCGGCCGCGATGCTGTCAGGCAGTGGCCCGCAGGCCCGCTTGATGGTCATGGAGGATAGGGCCGGTGGCGGTGATCAGCCGGGGAGGTCGGGCATCGCGTTTCTGATGCTCACCTCCGGATCGACCGGAGTGCCCAAACAGATCCCACGCACCGGGGAGAACGTGGTGACGGCCACCATGACGTATGGCCATGCCATTGGCCTGCATCCAGATGATCGCGCGTTGACGGCAATGCCCTTGCACCACAGTCATGGGTTGATGGCCGGGGTGGTGATGCCGCTGCTGCTCGGGGGATCGACGGTGGTGCTCTCCGGGATGGAGGTGGAGGGGATCAGTCGGGCGTTGGCGGAGCGGCAGCCGACGTGGATGACGGGAGGACCGGCGTTGCATCAGCGCATGTTGGCGCGGCTCGGCGAGGAGCGGATGCCGAGCGTGCGGTTCGTGCGGTGCGCGTCGGATCGGCTGACGCCTGAGTTGCGGGTGCGTCTCGCGGAGGCCTATCGGGCGCCGGTGATCACCTCCTACGGCGTGACGGAATGCCCATTCGCCACGGCGCAGCATCCGGAGGTGCCGATTGATCCCGACGGGGTCGGGGTGCCGATCGTGGATCTCGCGGTGCTGGATCGCAATTGGCAACCTGTTGCGATCGGGGAGATCGGGGCGATCGGGGTGCGGGGCGCGGCGGTGTCCCCAGTGGGGCGCGTCGGTGACGGATGGTACCTGCCGGGGGATCTCGGGCAACTCCTGCCGAGCGGGGCGTTGCGGTACGTGGGGCGGACACGCGAGGCGATCCGTCGCGGGAGCGAGGAGATCGATCCGGGGGCCATCGAGGCGGTGATCGGCGGATTGGACGGGGTCGCTGAGGTGGCGGTGTTCCCTCTGGAGCACGAGGTGCTGGGTGAGGACATCGGGGCGGCGGTCGTGTTGCGGTCCGGTCGCGAGGTGACCGCGCGGGATGTTCGGCAGGCGGTGCTGCGGGGACTTCCTGCGTCCTGCGTGCCGCGGCGGATCTGGGTAGTCGCTGCGCTGCCCACGACGAGCACCGGGAAGATCGCACGGGCGATGGTGCGTGAGGCGGCGGAACGGGACGGCGAGCTGCTCGGCTAGTGCCGGGCGTCAGGCGAAGAAGGTGGCCGCGCGCCAGCCGATGAGCATGCTGGCGGCGTTGGTGTTCGCGGAGACGGTGTCAGGGATGACCGAGGCGTCGGCGACGCGGAGGCCACTGATGCCACGCACCCGGAGATCAGGCGCCACGACGGCATCACTCCCCTGCCCCATCTTGCAGGTGCCAGTCGGATGGAACCACGGATTGACGGTGGCCCGCAGGTGGTCGGCGATGGCCTCGTCGCTTTCGGCGGCAGGACCGGGGACGGCCTCCTCGGCTCGCCATGGATCGAGGGCGGATTGAGCGACGATGTTTCGGGCTATGCGGACAGCGGTGACCATCGCGCGGAGATCGGCGGAATCTTGCAGGCAGGCGACATCGATCACGGAGGGGACGTCAGGGTCATTTGCTGCGAGGCGGACGGTGCCACGGCTGCGCGGGAAGGTCAGGCAGGGGTAGATGACGAAACACGGGGCATCGCCGGCGATTGACGGGGTGAAGCGCGGGATCTTGCCGAACGGGATCTCGAGGTCGGGTGTCGGGGCATCCGGGGTGGAGCGGGCGAAGACGCATCCCTCGACGAGATAGGCGTTGCGGTCGGAAATCGGTTGGCGGGCGGTGACGACGATGCTGGTGAAGAGGTGGTCCGTGAGGTTGTCGCCGACGGGGAGGTCGGCGGTCACGTCGATGCCGAGGGAGGTGAGGTGTTCGCCGGGTCCGATGCCGGAGAGGAGGAGCAGTCGGGGCGAGTCGTAGGTGCCGGCGGAGAGGACGACCTCGTCGGCATGGAGATCCTCCGTGGAGCCGTCGCGGCGAGCGCGGACGCCGACCGCGCGGTGACCCTCGAGGAGGATCTTGGTGACCTGCGTCTCAGGGAGCACGGTGAGATTCGGACGATGGCGAATCGGGGTGACGAACGCGCGATGGGCGTTCATGCGCATTCCCTGATGTACCGTGAGGCGATTCCACCCGGCGCCCTCGAGGCGGCCGGTGTTGAAATCGCTATTCGCGGGATGGCCGGCTTGAAAGGCGGCTTCGAGCATCGCCTCGGAGAGGGGATGATGCGTCTCGGGGTAAGCGGGGCGGAGCAGGGCTTCGAGGGCGTCGAAGTCGGGACGGACGGCATCCCAGCCCCACCCGGTGGCGCCGAGGCGTTCCCAGCGGTCGTAGTCGGCAGCAGCGCCGCGGAGGTAGACGTTGCCGTTGATGCTGCTCGAGCCGCCGAGGACCTTGCCGCGAGGCATCGGGAGACGGCGCCCATCGGCACCGGGTTGGGGCGTCGACCGGTACTGCCAGTCGACGTCGCTGCCCCAAAGAGAGCCGGTCAGGCCGGGTTGCCGGACATCGTCGCGATCATCGCTGCCGCCTGCCTCGATGAGGCAGACGCGGCGAGCGGGATCGGCGGAGAGGCGATGGGCGAGCGCACAGCCGGCGGACCCGGCGCCAACGATGATGACGTCATACCCGGTGGGCATGGGGCGCTAGGTGATGATCTCGCCGGCATGCCATCCGATGACCATGCAGGCGGCGTTGGTGTTCACCGAGACGTTGTCGGGCATGATCGAGCCATCGGCAACGCGGAGGCCGGCGATCCCGCGGACGCGGAGATCGGGTCCGACGACCGCATCACTCCCCTGCCCCATCTTGCAGGTGCCCATCGGGTGGAACCACGTGCTGACGTCCTTGGCGACGTAGGCGGCGATGGCCTCGTCGCTCTCGGTGGCGGTGCCGGGGAAGTGCTCGTCGACGCGCCACGGGTCAAGCGCGGCTTGGGCGCCGATGGCGCGGCTGAGGCGGACCGCCTTGATCATCACTTCCATGTCGACCGGGTCTCGGAAATAGGCCGGGTCGATGAGGAGGGGGGCGTCTGGATCGGCCGCGGTGAGGCGGACGGTGCCGCGACTGCGGGGATTGGTGATGCCCGGGATGATGGTGTAGCGCGTCTTGCCGTCGTTGGCCTCCGGGGCGAAATGGGGCTCTTTGGCGAAGGAGATCTCGATGTCGCACTCCTCGGCCTCGGCGCTGGAGCGGGCGAAGGCGCAGCCCTCGGTGGCGTAAGCGTTGAGGGTGGAGATCGGCAGGCGCGAGGTGTAGACGATGCCGATGAGCAGGTGATCGGTGAGGTTGTCCCCGACCGGGAGATCGGCGACGACGGGGATGCCGAGATCCTCGAGGTGCTGACGTGGGCCGATGCCGGAGTGCATGAGGAGGCGCGGCGAGTCGAAGGCGCCGGCGCTGAGAACGACCTCCCCGGCGGGGATCAGTTCCTCGCCGCCGCTGCCGCGGACGACGACCCCGGTGGCGCGCTGCCCATCGAGGTGCACGCGGGTGACATGGGTGTCGGTGAGGACCGTGAGGTTGGGCCGATGACGGATGGGATCGACGAAGGCGCGGTGCGCATTCATGCGCTCACCTTGATGGATGGTGGAGCGGTTCCAGCCAGCGCCATCGAGGGTGCCGCTGTCGAAATCGGGATTGCGGGGGAGACCGGTCTGCACGGCGGCCTCCACCATCGCCTCGGAGATCGCGTTGTGCGGCGAGAGGGTGGACGGCTTGAGGACCTCCTCCATCGCCTCGAAGGAGCGGCGGATGGTGGCCCAGTTCCAGCCCTTCGCGCCGAGGCGTTCCCAGCGGTCGTAGTCGGTCGCGGCGCCGCGGAGGTAGACCATGCCGTTGAGGCTGCTGGTGCCGCCGAGGACCTTGCCGCGCGGCATCGCATGGGTGCGGCCGACGGTGCCCGGTTGAGGGATCGAAACGTATTGCCAATCGACATCCGTGCCCCAGAGCGAGAAGTACTGGTGGGGGACGCGGATAGCCTCGCGGTCGTCGCTGCCGCCGGCCTCGATGAGGCAGACGCGGCGGGCGGGATCGGCGGAGAGGCGATGGGCGAGCGCACAGCCGGCGGACCCGGCGCCAACGATGATGACGTCGTATCCGGCGGCCATGGGGCTAGGCTCCCTTGCCGGGTTCGAAGTGCCAGATCTCGGTGATTTCCTCGGAGTCGACCACGTTGTCCGGGCGGTAGTGCATGAGCGGGTTCATGATGTCGGCCCACTTCTTGTGGATCTCGGAATCCCAGAGGCGGGTCCACGAGTCCTCGTCCTTGACGACGGAGGTGAGGATCACCATGTCACGGAGATTCCAGAGGGTGATTTCGGCGATGCCCTGATCGGCGATCTCTTTCTGGAGCTCAGGCCAGATGTTGTCGTGCCAGTGCATGTACTGCTCGAGCGCCCCGGGCTTGAGCTTGAGCAGGTAGCCTTTGCGCAGTGCCATGGTGCCTCCAGCGGATGCGGTGATGTCGCGCCGGATCGGCAGCAGGCACGGCGCCTGCGCTCGTCGGGCGACAGGGGGAGCCTACCAGTGTGGCGGTGAACGCGCAGCGGTCTCGTGGGCAGACCAGCGGCGGGGATCGGGGGTAGGATTGCCGTTGTGGTCGCTGGGAACGGCGACAGAGATGGGGTACTGGGCCATGGATCACGGAGCAAACCTCTCGGCGGAAGTCGGGAGCCTCAACTCGACCTTGCGGACGCTCTGCGGGATCTGGGGCAGGACGCTGCCATTCCCGCGGATGCTGGTTGGACCGGACGAGGACTTTTTCGGGCTGGGCGGCGACTCGATGGGGGCGGTGTATCTGGAATCGCAGATCGAGGCGACGTTCAACATCGCATTGCCGGTGTCGGCGGTGATCGAGGCGCCGACGCCGCGCGAGATGGAGTCACTGATCCAAGAGTGCCAGACGCTCTCCCGCGATCGGACGCACGGTGGCCCGGACGAGGTGTTCCTGCGGGTGCAGGGGACGGATGAGAAACCGCCGGTCTTCCTCTGGGGTGGAGGGGTCGGGGATTCGCTGCACTCCATGGTGTGGTTGGCGCGGATCGTGGATCGGACCCGACCGTTCTACGCGGCGAACTCCCGGGCGGAGCAGGATGTCGAGGACCTCGCGACGTGGGTCTCGGTGCAGGCGAGGATGCAGGCCAAGGCGATCTTGGCGATCCACCCCGAGGGGCCGTTTCGCCTGATCGCCAACTGCAGCGGCGGGGCGCTGGCGTGGGAGACGGCGCTCCACCTCGAGGCGCGTGGGAAGCGGGATGTGCGGGTGTTCCTCGTCGACCCCTTGAAGGACCCCTCGAACCTGCTCGGGGAGCACGAGGTGATCCGGACCCGCGCCACCGCGCTGTACACGCCGAGTGCTCCGCTGCAGGGGCAGGCGACGATCGTGGTCACGCCCTTCCCCCATGAGATCAGCGACGGGCGGTACTACGAGGCGCAGGCGGCGGGTCCGGTGACGCTCACCATCCTCCCCTCATCCGTGACGACGCATGCACTGCAGGCGGAGACGATGCCGTACATCGCGCCGCTGGTGCACGCCTGGATCCGCGCGTGACCGAGGCTCCGACCACCGTCGGCGAGGTAATCCTGGCGGGAGCCGTGGCGTGGCCCGATCGAGTTGCGATCGAGGGGCCGATTCGGGCTTGGACCTACCGGGCACTCGCCGAAGAGGTGGCGGAAATTGCCGCAGATTTGCTCGCGAGCGGGGTGGCTCCGGGGGATCGGGTGGCCGCGGCGCTGCGGGCGTCGGCGGATTCGCTGGTGACGCTGATCAGCGTGGCGTCGATCGCGACGGTGGCACCTGTCGATCCGGTCTTGCCGCCTGCGGTGCTGGCGGCGGTGCTCGCGCGGGTGGACCCGGCGGTGGTGGTCACCACGATCAGGCCGGATGACGCGCTCGAGGTGCCTACGGGCACGAGGGTCATTCATCTCGACGAGCGAGACCTGCGCGTGGTGCCAGACGCTGGACGGACGGTTTCGGCGGTGCCGGGCGGAGTGCTGCGCGGGGCAGCGCCGGAGACGCCAGCGGTGATCGTGCCGGCGGCGCGGAATGTGGTCGCTGAGCGAATGGTGGTGATGCCGCATCGGCAGGTGACGGCTGGGGCGGTCGCGTTGGCTGACGGCCTTGCGCTGGCAGAATCGGATGGGCTGTTGCTCACCGCGAGTCCGATGCAGAGCGACTATCTGCCAGCCGTCCTCGCGACCCTGCTGCGTGGCGGCCGGGTGGTGGTGCCACCGGAGCGAGATGCGGCATCGGTCTCGGTGGCGGCGTCGGGTCCCGGGGTGACCTGGGTGGCGGGAAGCGCCGCCCTGTTGCATCACGCGGCGTATCGGCTCGGGCGCTGGGAACGGCCGGACCCGTTGCGAATGGTGGTGGTGTTCGGGGCGATCGCGGGTGCATCGGCACGCGAGGCGATCCGCATCGGATTCGAGGCGCCGATCGTGCAGGTGCTCGGATCGGCCGAAGCGCTGGCGGTGGCCATGACCACCGCATGGTCGACGGATGATGAGTATGTCCCGCTCTGCACGAGCCTGCGCGTGGCAGACCACCATGGCAACACGTTGGCACTGGGGTACGAGGGCGAAATTCAGACGATCGGTGACCACGTCTGTGCTGGATATCTTGGAGATGCAGCCGGGACTGCAGACGTCGCCGTCGGGGACGACTGGGTGCGCACCGGGGATCTCGGGGTGATGACCGCGGGAGGGACGATCCGGGTCACGGGCACCGCGTCGCCGGTGATCATCAGCGGCGGGGTGAGGATCGATCCGCGGTTGGTCGAGGAGGCGGCGTTGGCGCATCCGGCGGTGTCGGAGGCGGTCGCGGCGGGCGTGGCACATCCGGTGCTCGGACAGACCGTGCACCTCACGGTGGTGTTGGACGCGGGCGCAGAGGAGAGCCCCACGTTGAAGCGCGAAATGCGTCGGCATCTGATCGAGCGGCTGCCGACCCCGGCGGTGCCGCGAGAGATCGTGTTCAGCGATGCGTTGCCGGAGGTGGATCCGGCATTCGCCGACCAGGCGATTCCGGTGCGGGGTGCGCCGATCACCCTCATGCCGGCGATGGAGGGCCTGTGGACCAGCA
>JAPOLF010000064.1 GCA_029977305.1 bacterium
ATGTAATCGGCGCTCTCGTCGAGCTGCTCCGGGGCGAGCATGCGCTCCCCGGGCTCGGTGCCCCGAATGTTCATCTGCGGTGCCATCCCATGGAACATCAACAGGTTGCGATCCTTGCGACTGAGGACGGGAAGGGGCGGCGCGTCGCCGGTCATCGCGCCATGTGGGATGGCATGGACCAGCAGGTCCAGGTCGTCGAAGCGGAACTCCTCCGAGTCATACCCGCCGACGAAGATCGCCTCGCGCAACACATGCCGCAGCAGGTCATATACCGAGGTGCTCGTTCGCAGACGCGGTGTGTCGTGATTCCCCGCGATCCACACGCTCGGGATCCCGGCCGCCTCCAAGCGCCGCACCTGCTCGATCAGGAACGTCACGGTCCCCCACGAGGGCCGGGTGTGGTGAAAGATGTCGCCGGCATGGACCACCAGATCGACGTCCCGCGTCAGGATGTCATCGATGGTACGCACGAAGGCATGCTCGACATCCACGGTTCGCTGATTGCGCCCGGTGAGCGGATCGATCTTCGTGAGCTGGCTGAACGCGAGATGGGTGTCCGCCAGATGGGCAATGCGGATCGTGGGCGTCACCGGATGATCACCTCCCACCGGCGCGTTGCTGCAGTTTCAGCAAGGCGTTCCGCGCCATCTGGTTGCCATCGAACGAAGACGGATACCGGGTGGCGTGGTTGTCGAGTTTGGCGGCGAGGTCCTGCAGCTCGTCCGGATCCACGCCATCGCCGAGGCCGCGCACCTGCTCCCGCGTCATCGCCCGGGCACCGAGGTGTCGGTGCAACACCGACCAGACCACATCTGCCGGATGCGCGGTGCGGCGATTGCCCTCGTCGTTGAACACGCGCTGCCCGACGATGCCAGGCACGGTCGGCGGCATCGGGAATGCCCCGAGGAGCGGTGCTCGGAAGTGCGGGTGCCGCACGAGCAACCGACCCTTGGGCAGACCGAGCAACTCGGCCTTGGTCGTCTCGGAGAGGGAGCGGTAGGCCGCGTTGACAATCTCTTCGTCCCCGATGCGTCCGTAGAAATTGGTGCCGCAGTTCCCGGTGATCTCGTCATCCACCTTCGAGCGGAACTGCTGCGCCCCGAACAGCACGACGTTGAGGTGCCTCCCGCGTGCCGCGATGTCGACCAAGGTGTCGCGCAATCCGCCCTGACCGCCGCTCGGGGCATACTTGTTCAACTCATCGACGAAGACAATGAGTTTCTTCACTCCTAAGCCACCGCTCTCGGCGAGCTTCCACACTTCGTAGATGATCGAGGAGACGAGCACCTCCTGAACATTGCTGTTGCATCCGCTGATGTCGATGACGCGCAGCTCCTGATCGGTGAAGCGGCCATCGGGTTGAGGCACGTCACCCTGAAGCACCTCTCCATCGGTGAGCAAGCCGCCGAATTTGCGCGCGAGGCCCTTCACCCGGTTGTGGAACTTCTGGATCGTGAAACGATGGTGACCGTTCCAGGTTTTGTCGGGGTTGTCCGGATCAGAGAGCTGCGTCTCGATCTCGGTCAACCGGAGGTCGAGGTGCGCGAGGGAAGTGATCTTCTCGTCACGGAGGTCGTAGATCAGGCCGAACATCTTGTCGTCGAGATCGGTCCGATCGAACACTTTGTGCGGGATGCCGAGCATCCGATCGATACCCCAGAGGATCGGCGTCACCAACCCTGCCTGCCCCGCGGCATTGCGCGCGGTGTTGATCTTCCCGCGCCCGTTCTCTCCGGTGAACTGTTCCAGGCTCACCGCGTGCGCACGGTTGGTCGGAGTGGTCGCGTGCGCGGCACTCGGGGGAACCTGCGGCTCCAGACCCGGCCGGAACGGGGCGAACAGACGGAGGTTGGTGAACGCCCGCGGCTCCAATCCGAGCGCGTGATAGGCCTCGAGATCCGCTTGCGAGAGTCCGCGACCGCCGTTGGCGGCATACGCTTCGGCGTCATCAGGGTCGGGCACTGCTGGCTTGTCGAGCCAGAGGAGATCGGGTCCCTTCACGTTGAACATGAGCGCTGCGACCGATTCATCTGAGCGTTGCATGGTCTGGAACGCCGCACTGATCAGGAAGAGGGCGTGGCTCGTCTTGGTGGCGAGTCCGGATTGCCCAGTCCAGTTCGCATGCCCAGCTTCAGGACCGAGCAGGTAGTCGCCATCGAGCCAGATCGGCGCGCGCTGGAACATCGGGTTGCCGGCGTCATCGATGCGCGGTTGTCCCGTCTCGTCCCGCTCGTAGTTCCCATTGGTGTGGAGCAGCGCAGGCACCTTCGTGCGGAATTCACCGGCATTCAGCGCGAAGTCGATCGCTGCGGGGGTTGCGAACCAGACCGGCCCCGCCATCGGCGGTCGGTGCGAGTCCACATCGGGACGGAGGTGCTTGGTGCGCAACACCTTCACCGTGAAGACCAACATCTCCGGTCGCGCCGTGGCCTGCTCCTCGATCAGGCTGTCGATCGCCATCCGATCGAAGTAGTCGTCGAGGAAGCTCTGCACATCGGAGAAACGGCGCGGCTCATCGACCACACCGATCACCGCCGCCTCCTCGGAGAAGGCGACGACGATGTGCCCGACATCGAGGCCCAGTGCATCCCGGTCTGCCCAGAAGGCGAACTGATGGCTGCCAGCGGGTTCTTTCTCGCTGCCGACCACACGCCCGATCGGGCCGGTCGCCACGTCGATCAATGGGCTGAACGCCTCCGCGAGCCGCGGCGGAAGCCCCATCTCCTCGTACTCACCATGTGCCGTCACGCGTTCATCCCTCTCCATGCGCGGCATGTGCATCCTTCACAGATCGAATGGCCATCAGCGGGCGGTCCAACCACGAGTCTCGGCATCGAGCGTTCGCTTCAGTGCCCGCTCGAGGATGTGGATCGGATAGAGCAGCGTCGCCCATCGTGCATCACCAGTGGCGCGGGGCGTCCGCTCGGCGAGGATCCACGACGAGATCCGATCGATCTCCTCGGTGGTGTTCACTCCCCCATGCGTCTCGAGACGGATCAGGGAGTGACGGGCATCTTGGCCATCCGCGTTCCACAGGCGCAGGTACCACAGCGTCCGCTCACCCATCGCTGACTGACCGGCAGGCCGGAACGCGCTGGATCGCTCCCCGGGTTGAAGGCGCAGCAGGACCTGTGCATCCTGCGCGCTGAGGTACGTGTTGCTGAACTGCTTGACCAACCCGATCGCGCCCGGCAGCGGCTCTGACAACCGACCATCGACCACGATCCATCCATCGTCACCGGTCCAGCCCCGCGAGGCCCAGAAATCGACCAGCAACCTGCGCTCGGCGAGCTCCCGCTCGCGGAGACAGGCGTTGTAGATCGCCTGCAGATGGAGAGCGTAGTCCGCGTCATCCCCGTATCCGGCATCGATCAGCGGATCGACCACCAACTCACCGGAGCTCCGCAAATGCTTGGCGAGCTCGGCCGTCTCGGTGATCCCGGGAACCTCCGGGACCATCCACGTGCGAGCCAACCGCATGGAACCCGGGACAATCCGGCATTCCTCGCCCGCTGGCCGCTCGACGACCCCAACGGCACTCATGCCGACCGCGGTCGGCACCATGCCACAGCGCAGAAACGGCAGGGTGCGTTGCGTCCCGTCGAGGAAATACCGGATGCCGGAGGAGCGCCCCGCTGCCGGGATGACTACGTGCGCTGCGAATCCTCCCTCGAGGTAGGTCACCTCCCGCGGGGTCGACTTGCGGGGGACCCCGGAGGGTTCGCTCTGTCCCGCGAACTCGTGCTCCAGCGCCTGCGCCCGGCGCATGTCGGAAACCTCCCACCCGGCGGCGCGGAGGTCGGCTTGAATTCGTCTGGCTTGGAGGAAAAACGGCGCGGGGCCTGCCGTCTGGACCATCGGTCACCTGTGCGGGACTGTTCACTCATCGTAGAACAGATATTCTATACGGACACTGCCCGTTGGTGCAAGGTCGGTCTGCCATTCGGCCCGCAAGGCCGTTAGACCGACTTGATGTCCGTGCAGGGCAGCATCATGTCGGAGATGGACACGAAGGTGTACCCCTCGCGGCGCAGGGCCTGCACGATCTCCGGCATCGCGGCCTCGGTGCTCTGCTTGCTCGCCGGTGCGTCGATGTGAAATTCGATGATCGACCCGTCCTGCACCTTCGGCAGCACCTCGGCCAGCACGTGCTCCTTGGTCGCATCGAAATCCCAATCGTCCGACGGCACGTCCCACCCGACGGGCAGGTACCCGAGCGAGGCCACGATCCCGTTCACCCGCACATCGGTCGCCGCAGCATAGGGCGTGAAGAGCGCAGCGGGTCGCTTGCCGAGCAGATCGGTGAGGACGTCCCCGGCGCGCGTGATGTCGGCGGTGATGGCGGCATCGCCCTGAGGTGGCAACTCCTTGCGTTGGTCGCCGTGGCTCCCGATCTCGAACCCGAGGTCTTGGATGCGCTTCAGGACATCCGGGTTCTTCTCCGCCCACCAGCCCATCGGGAAGACTGATGCCGGGATCTGCTCGGCCTTGAGGTACTCGAGGACCTGCACCCGCGTCTCATACCCGACGCCGATGTTGAAGATCAACGCCACCCGTTTGCACCCCGACATTCCTCGCTCAAGCTCCGGTGGGGGTGCCCCACCCTCGCGCACGAACCAATCGAGGACCCAGCCTTCCTCGCCATCGCGGCTGATCGGCATCCAGCCGTTCTCCACCGGACCGAGGATCTTCATGGTCTCGCCAAGGGGGATGGAGTACCGCACCTCGCAATCGATCGTGCCGCACGAGCGCACATTCACCGCCGGGGCGGCGATGATCACCCCGTACTTCGGGTAGGACTCATCGGGGGTGGCGGACTGGGCGGCCGCGTGCCGCGCCGTTGCGCCCCCACAGAGCGCCGCAGCACCAAGCACCAATTGTCGACGCGTAGCACCCAAGACGATCACCCTGTCGACGCCAACCGAGGCGACACTGGCGTGCGGGAATTGTCGGTGCGGGCAATGCGAACGTACCACTCCGCCCCGAACATGGTCAACGTGGACCGGATCGCAGCCGCACGGCGGTCACTGCGGTCCGTTTTCTCGGATCCAAGCGAGGTAGGCGGCCATGCCCTCATCGAGGGGCGTCGGGGGCGTCCAACCAAAGTCCTCGCAGATGCGACGGTTGCTCGGCACCGGACCCGGCGCATCGCCCGAGACAACGTAGTTCGCCTCGGAAGGATCCACCACTCGCCAGCGAAACCCCGGCAGATGACGCGCGAACTGGCGCAGGACGTCCCCAATCGAATAGAGCCTCCCGCTGGTCACGGAATAGACCCGACGCGGCAATACCGGTGCCGACCAGACTAGCTCTATCCCTTCCGCGATGTCCTCGACATACGTCCAATCAAGCCACGGGCCCGCATCGGAATTCACCCGCACTTCTTCCCCCGCTGCCCACAACCGCAGCATCTCCCGCAACTCGGTCGCCCCGTGATACCCAGGGGTGACCCGTTCCATCGGACCGTAGACGTTCGCCGGCCTGACTGCGGCGACGTCGAGCTCGAACAACGCTCCGTATCGCAAGGTCAACCGCTCACTGGCAAGTTTGGTGATCCCATAGAGTGACAGCGCATTCGCTGGCGATGCCTCATCGAGAACGTCGACCCCAGTCGCCTGATCGCCCCACACCGCGCCGGAGGAGACATAGATTAATCGGCGAAGCCCGGGCAGTCGGCGCGCCACTTCAAGCACATTGACCGTGCCCATCAGATTGACGTCGATGATGCGCTCCGGCTCACGTTGCTCGCGATCGACCCGCGGCGTGATCACCGCCGCGTGGATGATCGCGTCGACCTGGTGGCGTCGACAGATCTCCTCGAGGCGAGCGCGATCGACGATGTCTCCCTGCTCGAAGCTGACCTGATCTGCATGTGGTCCGAGGAAGTCGAGCAGCAGAGCATCCGGCTCAGACAGATCGAATGAGACGACGGACTCGCCACGTGCCGCGAGTCGCCGCACGACATGGCTCGGTACCCAGCCATTGCCCCCCGTGACGAGCGTCGTCATCGCCCTCTCTCCCGGCTCTGGAGCATCGCGGTCCGCGATGGTGCCCATCACCCATCATGGCCCAGTCCGGCGATAATCGTCCCACAGCGACGGGCATCCGCCCACGACGCGCGAAGGGAGCATCGGTGAGCAGTAATCTTCCATCTGGCGGCAAGAAGCTCTGGGGCGGCAATTTCGCGGAGTCCCCCGACGCCCGATTGGAGGCCTTCAACGCCTCGATCTTCTTCGACCAGCGCATGGCGCGCGAAGACATCCGCGGATCGATCGCCCACGTCCGGATGCTGGGACATCAGGGGATCATCAGCCCGGCGGAGGCCGCGGAGATTGAAACCGGTCTATGGACGATCCTCGCCGAAGTTGATGCCGGCGAGGCGGCATTCACCATCACCGACGAGGACATCCACACGGGGGTCGAGCGCCGCTTGCGCGAGCTGATCGGCGCGGTCGCCGGGAAACTGCACACCGGTCGCAGTCGCAACGACCAGGCCGCGACGTCGTTCCGGCTCTGGAGCGTGGGCGCGCTGCAGCAGGTGCAGGCAGGGCTGCTCGATCTGCGCGGCGCCCTGATCGAGATCGCCGCGGCGAATCCGCTCGTCGTGATGCCGGGGTACACGCACTTGCAGCGGGCGCAACCCGTCCTGCTTGCCCATCACATGCTCGCCTATGAAGCGATGTTCGCCCGAGACAGCGCGCGCGTCGATGCCGCCATTCGCAGCGCCAATGTGTCGCCGCTTGGGTCTGCCGCACTGGCGGGGACCACGTTCCCGATCGATCGCGCCATGACCGCTGCCGATCTCGGATTTGACGCGATCACCACCAATAGCCTCGATGCCGTCGCCGATCGTGATTATGTGTGCGACGCGTTGTATGCCTGTTCGCTGATCGCCATGCACATCTCCCGATTGAGCGAGGAGATCTGCCTCTGGGCGACCGGCGAGTTCCGCTTCATCGCGCTATCTGATGCCTTCTCGACCGGCAGTTCGATCATGCCGCAGAAGAAGAACCCCGACGTGGCCGAACTTGCGCGCGGCAAGACGGGGAGAGTCTTCGGCCATCTCGTCGCCCTCCTGACCGTGATGAAAGGCACCCCGCTCGCCTACAACAAAGACTTCCAAGAGGACAAAGAGGCCTTGTTCGATGCGATCGACACGATCCTGATCACCCTCGACGTGGTACCGCCGATGTTGCGCACCGCACGCTGGAACGAGGAGCGGATGGCCGAGGCAGCCGTCGCCGACTTCTCCCTGGCCACCGACGCCGCGGATCTGCTCGCCCGGAACGGGGTCCCCTTCCGCGAGGCGCACGAAGTGGTCGGTCGCTTGGTTGGCACCTGCACCCGAGAGAACAAGTCCTTCGCGGATCTCTCTGATGCGGAGTGGGCGGAGATCCACCCGGTCTTCGCGGCGCAGAAGCCGCCGCTGCGGGCCATCGACAGCGTCGCCGCACGCGATGTCCCCGGCGGAACCGCACCGCGGCAAGTGGCTGCCGCGTTGGACACCGCGCGCGACGCCCTCGCAGCGGAGCAGGTCGCACTCGATTTGGATCGCGCCGCCCGGGCCGCCCGCTTCACCCCGCCGACGACGTGATGACAGCAGCGTTGCCGCTCTACCGCATCGTTGCCACCTCCTCGCCTGAGGACGCACTCTGGGAGCAGGTCGTGGCCCTTCGATTGCAGGTGTTCGCCGGCGAGCAGGGCATCGCCGACGTGCAGGCGAGCGACGCTGATGACCTCACGGGGGTCCACGCGCTCGCCATCGACGACGATGCCGAGGTCCCAACGTTGATCGGTGCCGGACGCATCACCTTTCGGCATCGCGGGCGCAATGAGGCGCTCATCGCGTGGGTCGTCACCGATCCCGGCCGGAGGAAGCAAGGTGTTGGCACCGGCGTGATGCAAGCGTTGATCGCCGAGGCCGACGCGCGGGGCATCGAGGAGACGCTGCTCGCTGCACAGGCACACGCCACCGACTTCTACCGCGCGCTCGGATTCAGCCCGATCGGCCGACCCTATGAATCCAGCGGCATACCGCACCAGTGGATGTCACGCCCCCTGCCCCGCCGGCGTGGACTGCTCGGACGCGTCTTCTCGTCCTAGAGCGTGCCGAACATGCGGTCGCCGGCATCGCCGAGACCCGGCACGATGTAGGCGTCGGCGTTCAACTGCCGATCGAAGCGGGCGACGTGGATGATCACATCAGGGTGCTGCTCCAATGCGGCGCGCACCCCTTCCGGTGCCGCCACGATCCCGATGAACACGATGCGCGGCGCTCCACAGGCCTTCAATGTCTCGAACGCCGCGGTGGCTGATCCCCCTGTTGCCAGCATCGGATCGAGCACGATCACGAGATCCTCCTCGCACCGCTTCGGCAACTTGTTGTAATAGCTGACGGGTTGATGCGTCTGCTCATCGCGAAACAGGCCGAGATGCCGCACCACGGAACCAGGCAGGGCGTCGAGGGAGGCCGGAACCATCCCCAGACCCGCCCGCAAGATCGGCACCAATGCCACCCGCGCATCGATCTCGAATCCCTCGGTGGATTCCAGCGGGGTGTCGTAGGTTACGCGCCGCACCGGGAGATCGGTGGTCGCCTCATAGATCAGGAGCGAGGTGATCTCCGAGACGAGATCGCGAAAGGTCCGGGCATCGGTCATGCGATCGGAGAGGAGCCGCATCTTGTGCCGCAACAGCGGATGCCCCGACACACGCAAATTGGGGAACTGGTCATCCATGATCGGTCACCTCTGACGATGGCGCTCCAATTGATTCCGTTTCGCCGGCCGAGCCCCTGCCCAGTGCGGCGGATGTGGACAGTTTGCACGCTCTGTGCGGCAATAGTCACATTGTGTCGATGTAGCAAGGAGTGTGCCGCTTGTCCCGCGTGAAGCGCCTCCAACACACCAGCGTCCCGATGCCTCCCGGCGGCAGTGACGCCGCACGCGCCTTCTACGGCGAAGCCCTCGGGATGCCCGAGATCCGCAAGCCGGATGGCCTTCGTGATCTCACCGTGGTGTGGTTCCGCGCCGGGGAGGATGGCGACGAGGTCCACTGCTTCGAAGACGCCACCGACGGTCCTCGCACCACCAGCCAACACCTCTGCTTGGAGGTCGAAGACATCGACTGGTTCCGCGCGCAGCTGGCCGAGCGGGGCATCCCGACGGAGGAGACCGAGACCATTTACAACCGACCACGGTTTTTCGTTCGCGATCCCTTCGGCAACCGCGTGGAGCTGACCCAAATCCTGGGGGACTTCGTCTAACCACCGATCACTCGTTCGACCCGCACCTGTATCAGAAAGGATTTCCCATGGCCGCACCGGTCGACAAGATCACGTACACCTCGACCCCTGAGCAGATCCAGGCGATGCATGACGCCTTCGACGCCGCATTGCGCGATGTCGAAAAGGAGTTCGGCAAGACCTACCCGATGGTGATCAACGGCAAGGAGCGGACCGCCGCCTCCACCTTCACCACGAAGGCGCCGGCCGATCACACCAAGGTGCTCGGCACCTTCCAACTCGGCACCGCCAAGGATGTTGATGATGCCGTCGCCGCCGCCCGAGCCGCCTATCCGATCTGGTCGGGCATGGGCTGGGGGGAGCGGATCGCGATCATGCGCCGCGCCGCCGCGCTCGTGCGCGAGCGCAAGTTCCTGATCTCGGCCTTCCTCATCCACGAATGCGGCAAGAATCGTGTCGAGGCGATCGGCGAAGTCGAAGAGGCCGCCGACATGATTGACGAATACACCGCGCAGATCGAGGCGCACGGGGGATTCGTCACCAAGCTCGGTGCGCTCGATCCGGGTGAGCGGAACCGGTCGGTCCTGCGGCCGTTCGGCGTCTGGGCGGTCTTGGCGCCGTTCAACTTCCCGTTCGCGCTCTCGCTGGGGATGTCCTCCGGTGCGCTGCTCGCCGGTAACACCGTGGTCTTCAAGCCCGCGAGCCTGACGCCGATCGCCGGCTATGAGCTCTGCAAGATCTTCCACGACGCCGGCATGCCGAAGGGGGTGTTCAACTTCATCACCGGACGCGGCGAGGACGTCGGCGAGCCGCTCGCCCTCCATCCGGGCGTCGACGGCATCATCTTCACTGGATCGAAAGAGGTTGGCTTTCGGATTTTCAAAGAGGCGGGACAGGAGTACACCAAGCCGGTGATCACCGAGCTCGGCGGCAAGAATCCGGTGATCGTCACCGCGAACGCCGATCTCGGGAAAGCGGTGGAGGGCGTTGCCCGCTCGGCCTTCGGCTTCTCGGGACAGAAGTGCTCCGCATGCTCACGCGTGTATGTCGAGCGCCCGGTCTATGACGAATTCATGGACCGACTCACCGTGCG
>JAPOLF010000065.1 GCA_029977305.1 bacterium
AAGGGTATGTCGACGGGGTATACCTTTTGATGGAGCGCCCGTTCTCCGTAGGTGATCGGATTCGGGTGAAGGATTCGGAGGGTATCGTCGAGGCGGTCAATCTGCGCACGGTGACACTGCGGACTGATGACGCAGGCGATGTGATTGTGCCGAACATGTTGGTGTTCAGCGACGTGATCGCCAATCGGACAACCTCCCCGATCCGCTCGGCAGTGATCGAGATCACGGAGATCGATCTGTCCCCGGTGGAGGCGGTGGAGCGCCTGGAACCGGCCATCGCGGGGATTCCCGGGATCGCCGGGAGCATCAGGATCGACCATGTGGAACAAGGTCCTGCTGGCGTGACGGTGGGCATCTTCGTGCCATACACGCCGGGGTTCAGCGTGCTTGCGCCACTGACACAGCATCTGTCTGTGGCGTTTCCCGGGTCGAAAGTTTCTGCGAAACGGCAGACGCTGTGAGCGATCGGATGCGGCTCGGGGTGTTCGGCGGGACGTTTGATCCGGTGCATCTCGGACATTTGGTGTCGGCGTCGGAGATGCGTGAAGCGTGTCGCCTTGACCAAGTGTGGTGGGTGCCTGCAGGCTCTCCTCCGCACAAACCGGGGGTCGCGGTCTCCTCGGATGCAGATCGGTTGGCCATGCTCCGGTTGGCACTCGAAGACGATCCCGGTGCTGTGGTGAGCACGGCCGATCTCGGGAGGGTCGGACCGTCCTACACCGTGGATTTGCTGCGACGGATCCGCGCCGAGCAAGCGGATGCTGATCTCGTGTTCCTGATGGGGGGTGACTCCCTGCGCGATCTTCCGACCTGGCATGACCCGCAGGGGATCCTCGAGATCGCGACACTCGCAGTGGCGAGGCGGCCCGGAGTGTCAGTGGATCTCGATGCGGTGTGCCGAGCGGTTCCCAATGCGGCAGGCCGCACCCAGATCGTCGATGTCCCATTGATCGGCATCTCGGCCACGGACATCCGGGGACGGGTGCGCAGCGGGCGCACGATCCGGCATCTGGTGCCTGCCGCGGTTGAGGCCTACATCCGCGCGAATAGACTGTATCTCGTCAGCGACTAGGCGAGTCCGCGTTCGCTGGCGATCTCGTTGATGGAGAGCGTGGCAACCCGGCAGGCCTCGTCGAGGTCATCGCGCGTGCTGATGAGGGATGGAGCGATCTCCAGCGCCGTGCCGATCGCGCTGACGATGACGCCGTGCTGCCGCATGCGTTGGACGATGGCGCGGACGTGTTCCTCCCCAAGCGGAGCGCGGGTGCGCTTGTCGGCGGTGAAGTCGATGGCAAGCCACATGCCGATGCCGCGCACCTCGCCGACGATTGGATGGCCTCCAACCGCCTCCTGCAGGGAGTCGAGGAAGTATGCGCCGTTGATCCTCCCCTGCTCGATCAACCCTTCGCGCATCTTGATGGTGATCACGGTGTTGGCGGCGGCGGCACACGCTGGGTGGCCGCTGAAGGTGTGCACGTGGCGGAAGACCGGAAGGGCGTCGATGATCTCGGGGCGGACTGCCACGGCGCCCATCGGCAGGTAGCCAGCCGTCATCGCCTTGGCCATGGTGAGCAAATCAGGTTTGATGCCGAGGCGATTGCTGGCAAACCAATCTCCGGTGCGGCCGAAACCGCAGATGACCTCGTCGATGATCAGCAGCACGCCATAGCGATCACAGATCTCGCGGACGCGATCGAAGTAGCCGTCGGGAGGGATCTGCACACCGTTGGCCTGCATCACCGGTTCGGCGATGAACGCGGCGACGAGGTCAGGGCCCTGATGGAGGATCTCTTTCTCGAGATACTCCGCACAGAACTCGCCGTATGCGGCGGTGTCCATGTTGAAGGGGTTGCGGTAGCACATCGGACCCGGGATCTGGGAATAGCCGGGCATGCCGGGTTCGGAGATGTGGCGGGTGCCGAGCCAGTCGGTCGCGCCAATCGCCCCCATGGTCGCGCCGTGATACGCGTTCCAGCGGGAGATGATCTTGAAGGCGCGCGGCTTATTGGTGGTGATCTGGTAGTGCTTGGCGATCTTGAGCGCGGATTCGACTGCCTCCGATCCGTCGTTCGCGAAGTAGAGCTTGGTGAGATCGTTCGGGGTGAGTTCGGCGATACGCGTGGCGAGCTCGATGGTGGGCGGAGCGATGTTGGAGGCGGTGCCCGCGTAATGGAGCGTGGACAACTGGCGCTTGACGGCGTCGGCGATTTCCCGATTCCCATAGCCGAGGGAGTTCGCCCGGGTGACCGCGCTGATCATGTCGAGGTAGCGGCGCCCGGTATGATCCTCGAGATGCACGCCTTCACCACGCACGAAGATGTTCGCCCCGCCTGCCTCGAGATCTGCGGTGGGGATCAAGGTGAAGATGACGTGGTCCAGGGCCTGTTGCTCGAGCTGGCGACGCGAGTCACTGATCTCCGTCATCGAGGGCCTCCTTGGTGGTGGCGATCAACAGCTGTGCCATCTCGGTGTGTTCCGGCCGATATGGGGCGAGTATCCGCATCCGGTTCATGATCGCCGAGGCGATGGCGGTCGCCGTGTCGATCCTGATCTCCACGGGAGCGTACCGAAGTTCGACGAGATGATCGCCCCGCTGGTTCGGGACGGCAACGAAGCGCCAATTGCACACGGGCCCGGATCGGAGTCGCCATCGATGCGAACCGTCCATCCAGGTGACCACTCCTGCGCCACGATCCGCGCAACCAGGACATTCATGGACTCGATAACGGGAACTCGACGATCTGGTCCTCTAGATCGCGGCACGATGCACCGGAGCACGCTGCGAGGTCGTTGGTGAGTTGGGTGAGTTGCGCAACCGCCTCCGGTGACAGGTCCGCGGCACGGTTGTCGAGGGCAAAGGGATCGGTCACCAAATCGTAGTACTCGATCTCGTCAGTTTGATAGATCGCAAACATGAAGGTCTCGCCGCGCAGGGCAACGAATGGTGGCAAGGCCACTTGAGAGAGCTTCGCCGTCGGCGTTCCCGAAGCGGACACGTCTTTGGCTTTGCCGGGCTTGCCCCCCTTCTTCACGCGCTCGCCCGGATCCTCAAATTGTTCGATGAGGATCTGATGCCGCGTCGGCTCGGTGGCGCCGAGGAGGATGCCACCGAGGTCGCGACCGTCGACGAAGGCGGGTGGCCGCACGCCAACCCACCCGAGGAACGTCGGCAGAAGATCGATGTTCGCTGCAAGGGCTTCAGACTCCACCCCTGCTGGAATGCCAGGGCCGACGACGATCATCGGGACATTCACCGATTCGTCGTAGGGGGTCACCTTGCCGAACGGCACGCGGTGCTCTCCATAGTGGAATCCGTTGTCGGAGGTGAAGAGCAGGTACGTCGACTCGAGGCGGCCGGTGTCTTCGAGGGTGTCCACCACCTGCTGGACCATCTCGTTGACCGCCATGAGGGATTCGAGGCGATTGGTCTGGATGGCTTCGATATCCGCGCCGGTGGCATCGTCAATCTTTGGCAGTGCACGAACCCAGAGGGGTTTGTCGCTGATGTCATCCTCGTTGTAGGAGGGCGAGAGCGGCACCGCTGGGCCGGCGTAGGTGCCGATATGTCGCGCGGCGGGCTCGGATGGGGAGTGAGGGGCATAAGGGGTCAGCATCAGGAAGACAGGTTGATCGGCAGGAGCACTGGTGAGGAAGGAGATGGCGAAGTCGCGCAGGACATCGGTGGAATAGTCCTGCGCCCCGTCGCCGAAATGGACAATCTCGCCGTTGACGTTCAGGTCGTAGTCATGGAAAAACATCTCGCGGTCAACCGAGGCGTGGGCAGCCCAGTCATCCCAACCGGGTGGGACATAGTCGTCGGGCATCGACATCGGGTAGCCGTTGAGATACTTGCCGAAGAGTCCAGTGCGATATCCGGCGTCATGGAGCATCGTGGCGGCGGTATCCGACTCTCGGCCGAGACGGTGGAAGGCTTCGAATCCCCCACTCCCGCCCGGTTCGCCGCGATTCCACAGCACCCCATGGTTGTGGGCGTATTGGCCACGCAGCAGGGAAGACCGGGACGGGCAGCAGAGCGGCGTCGTGACGAAGTACTGGTTGAGCGTGGTGCCTCGCGCTTGCAGCTCTTGCACGGCCGGCATGATGGGAAGAGCGGCCTCGAGGAGAGGCCAATCGAGGTCATCCAGCATGATGACGACAATGTTGGGAGTTTCGGGTGCGGCGACGGCCAGGCGGTGAGGCGACCACACCAGCGGGACAACCAAGAGCAGGATGACCAGCACCGACCACGCGGCAACGCGATGATCTGGCGTTCGATCAGGGCGAGGTGATGGCATCGGTGGTCCTACGGTCGTTGCGGTGGCTGATGCGTTGAGCGTAGCAGGGATGTGCCACCGAAGCACCGTCGGGGAACTCGCGCGGCGGGCAGCGGCCGCGTCGCCGCTCCCTGACATGTGCGGCGTTTGACCGGGCTTCTCTGGGTTCCCTATACTCCCGCGGTGCCAGCCAATCTTCCGGCTGTGCGTTGACCAGCAACGAGTCGGGCGGATCGCTCGGCTACGGGCGTCGCGCCCGAGGGTGGAGTACCCGTGCGACATCGACCTTGGGTAACGTTCGCGCTGGTCATGGCGCTGGCAATTGTCGCCACGTGGGTGGCGTTGCCGACCAACATCCTCGACATCAACGGATTCAAGGCGGCGCACCCGGTTCGCGAAGGGCTGGACCTGCAGGGCGGCCTCCAGGTCGTGCTGGAAGCTCAACCGCTGGCAGGCAAGCAGGTGGACAGCGAGACGCTCGAAGGCACGAAGTCTACCTTGGAGCGGCGTGTCAACGGCTTGGGCGTGAGCGAGCCGCTGGTGCAGGTCCGAGGGGACAACCAGATCATCGTGGAGCTGCCGGGGGTTGCCGATCCGCAGGAGGCGGTGAACGTCCTCCAGCAGACAGCGCTGCTCGAAATCATCGATCCGCAAGGCCAGTACCTTCCTCCGGGGACACGGGTGAACACCTCGCTCGGCCCGGCGGAGGGAGATGCAGCGGCCACCCCGACAGCGGGTACCCCTGTGGCTGGAGGAACCGAGCCGTCGGTCGACGGTCCGGTGTTCGAAACGATTGTCAGCGGCGCGGATCTGAAAAACGCCTATCCGACCCAAGGCAATGGCGGACTTGGCAACGCGGTCGGATTTGAACTTCAAGGTGACGGCGCCAGCAGGTTCTACGACTACACGAGCACGCACATGGGCGAGCCGATGGCGATTGTCATCGACAAAACGGTGATCAGCACCCCCCGCATCAATGGCGCGATCTCGAACCAAGGGGTGATCGAGGGAAACTTCACGATCCAAGAAGTGCAGAACCTGGTCGTTCAATTGAAGGCCGGATCACTCGCGGTGCCGCTCGAAGTGGTCCAGAGTCGCACCGTTGGCCCGACGCTCGGGCAGGACTCGATTCAGCGAAGCCTCATCGCCGCCATTGTGGGGTTGGGGACGGTCGCGCTGTTCATGATCCTCTACTACCGGCTACCGGGGTTGCTGGCGGTGCTGGCGTTGCTCATCTACACGGCGATCGTTTTCGCGATCTTCAAGCTGCTGCCCGTGACCTTGACGCTGGCCGGCATTGCCGGGTTCATCTTGTCGATCGGCATGGCGGTTGACGCGAACGTGCTGATCTTCGCCCGCATCAAAGAAGAACTGCGGCAGGGACGCCCGACAGCCCAGGCAGTGGACGCCGGATTCAGCCACGCATGGCCCTCGATCCGTGACTCCAACGTCTCGACGATGATCACGACGCTGATTCTTTATTTCTTCGGCAACTACACCGGGACGTCCATCATCACCGGCTTCGCGCTGACGCTGTTCATCGGCGTGGTGGTCAGCATGTTCACCGCGATCACCTGCACGCGCACCTTCATGCGGCTCTTGATGTCGAACAAGAACCTGCAGGCGAAGTGGCTCTTCGGCGTGAATCAGACGATCCAGTCGGCCGGCGCGGCCGATTAGGCGAGGGAGAAGCACGATGTTCGAACTCGCCAGCAAGCGCAAACTCTGGTACCTGATCTCGTTGGTGGTGATCCTGCCGGGATTGATCTCGCTCATCTTCAACGGGCTGAAGCTGGGGATCGATTTCACCGGTGGCAGTCTGTGGGAAGTGACGTTTGATCAGCCGGCAACCTCCGACCGGATCATGGCGGGACTCGAGGCTGGCGGGGGGGACAGTGCGCTGATCCAGCAGACCGGTCCCGCCGAGGACAACACCTGGCTGATCCGCATTCAAGAGGTCACGGAAGGGTCGTCGCAGAAGGACCAAATCGAAGCGGCTTGGTCCGATGAGTTCGGCGGCTACACGGAGCAAGAATTCGCCACCGTGGGCGGTGCGGTGTCGACCGGCATCCGCAATCGCGCAATCCTGGCGGTGGCACTCGCCTCACTGGGCATCTTGGCCTACATCGCCTATGCCTTCCGCAACACGCAGAATCCCCTGCTCTACGGCTCAGCCGCGCTCGTGGCCATGCTCCATGACGTCCTGCTGGTGCTCGGTGTGTTCTCGATCCTCGGCTGGCTGTTCGGCGTGGAGATCGATGCCCTGTTCGTGACGGCGTTGCTGACCGTTATCGGCTTCTCGGTGCACGACACCATCGTCGTCTTCGACCGGATCCGCGAGAACCTAGCACACCACTCCGACCCGACCTTCGAGGGGGTCGTGAACTACTCGCTTGCGCAGACCCTGGTGCGATCACTGAACACCTCGCTGACCGTGGTGTTCACCCTCCTCGCGCTCTACCTGTTCGGTGGTGCGAGCACGCAGACCTTCGTGTTGGCATTGCTGATCGGCGTCGTTTCCGGCACCTACTCGTCCATCTTCAATGCCTCTCAGTTGCTGGTCTCGTGGGAGAACGGTGAGATCCAGCGCCTGTTCGGACGGGGCAAGCCGGCGACCCCGGCGACCGCCAAGCGGTAGGCGACGAACGCCACCAAGTTATGCGACAATCTGGCAACCGTACGTTCGCGCGGAGTCTGGGGAGATTCCGCGGAAGACCGTCCCGTCTTGGGGGACGAGTGGCGGTGGGGAGTTCCGTACGGCGCCTGAACGGTGCCACACGGGAACACGTTGGGAGGGAGTGCCTTGAGTCTCGCAGCGTCCTATTCGATCCCAGTGCTGATCATCAGCCTGCTCGGGATCTTGTTTGCCCTTTGGTTGTCGCGCGACGTTTTCGCGCGTGACACCGGCACCGATGAAATGCGAGATGTGGCAAACCGCATCTTCACCGGTGCCATCGCTTACCTGCGTCGGCAATACGGCACGATCGCCAAGCTGTCGATCGTCGTGGCGATCGTGATCGGCGCTTTGGTCGGCTACCTCGAGCAGAGCATGCTGCGCGGGGTGATCACCTCGCTGGCCTTCTTGGTCTGTGCGCTGCTCTCCGGCCTGTGTGGCTGGATCGGCATGTACGTGGCGGTGAAGAGCAACATCCGCACGGCCGCCGCGGCGCGGCGCAGCTTGGGTGAGTCGATGACCGTCGCCCTGCGCGGCGGCGCCGTCTCCGGCTTCCTCGTGGTGTCACTCGGTCTGCTCGGTGTGCTGGGCGTGTACTGGGTGGTGAACGGGTTCGTGCCGTCGATCGACGGGATGGCGCCGATCGGCGAGACCCCGTTCTGGATCGTCGGTCTGGCCTTCGGCGCATCGTTTGTTGCGCTGTTCGCGCAGCTCGGTGGCGGCATCTACACCAAAGCGGCTGACGTCGGGGCGGACCTCGTCGGCAAGGTTGAGGCTGGCATCCCCGAGGATGATCCGCGCAACCCCGCGGTGATCGCGGACCTCGTCGGCGACAACGTTGGAGACTGCGCTGGCCGTGGTGCGGATATCTTCGAGTCGTCCATCGCCGAGATGATCGGTGCGATGGTGCTCGGCTCCGGTCTGTTCCTCGCCGCAGGCGGCAGCCCAACCGGCAAGGAAGTGGGTTTCCTCTTCTTCCCGTTGGTGGTCCCGGCGTTCGGGTTGATCGCGTCGCTGATCGGGTTGTTGTCGGTTCGCTCCGGCGGAAACATCAAGGACCCGATGGACGAGATGAACAAGGGCTTCTATGTCAGCGCGGTGATCGGCGCGGTGCTGCTGGTGGTGGCGTCGTACTGGATCCTGCCGTTCGGCAAGCTCGAGTACGCGATCTGCGGCATCATCGGCCTCATCACGTCGCTCGCCTTCCTCTACATCACGCAGTACTACACCAGTGGCAAGTACCGGCCGGTGAAGACGATCATGAAGTCGTCGGAGACGGGTCCGGCGACGAACATCATCTCCGGCATCTCGGTGGGCTTCGAGACCACCGGTCTCTCGGCAATCGTGATCGCGATCTCGCTGCTCCTCTCCTACTGGGTCGGCCTGAAGGTCGAGTTCCCGGGTGAGTTCATCTTCGCGAACTCGAACGGCATCTTCGGCACCGCCGTCGCGACGATGGGCATGCTGATGACGGCTGCCTACATCCTCGCGATGGACACCTTCGGCCCGGTCACCGACAACGCGGGTGGCGTGGTCGAGATGAGCAACCAACCGGAGAGCGTGCGCGCCGTCACCGACGCGCTCGACTCGGCGGGCAACACCACCAAGGCGCTCACCAAGGGCTACGCGGTTGGCACGGCGGCTCTCGCGGCGTTCCTGCTCTTCTCCGCGTTCCTGCAGGAAGTCCAACGGTTCGCCGACATCCAGGGCATCGAACTTCAAGCGGACATCGTTAACTTGGTGAATCCGAAGGTCTTCGTCGGTGGTCTCCTCGGCGCGATGCTGGTGTTCGTCTTCGCCTCGCTGGCGATGCGTGCGGTGAGCCGCGCCGCCGGCGACATGATCGAGGAAGTTCGCCGCCAATTCCGCAGCAACCCCGGGATCATGGCTGGGACCTCCCAGCCGGATTACGGCGCGTGTGTCGACATCTCGGTGAAGGCCTCGCTGCGTGAGATGGTCGTGCCGGGTGTCCTTGCAGTTGCGACGCCCATCTTGGTCGGGTTGATCCTCGGCTGGGAGGCTGCGGCCGGCATGCTGATGATCGGCACGATCGCCGGCGTGCTCGTCGCGAACGTGTTGAACAACGGTGGCGGCGCCTGGGACAACGCGAAGAAGATGATCGAGTCTGGCGCGCTCGTCGGGCCGGATGGTGTGGTTCAGGGCAAGGGCAGTCCTGCTCACGCGGCGTCGGTGGTGGGTGACACCGTCGGCGACCCGTGGAAGGACACGGCGGGCCCCTCGCTCCACGTGCTGATCAAGCTCCTTGCGACGATCACGCTGGTGCTGGCACCGCTCTTCTTGTAGGTCGAGCGGCACAACCAACGAACCGAGGCGGACCGGGCGAGCAATCGCCCGGTCCGTGTCATTGGGCAGGAACGCTGCGTGGTAGCCTTGCCCAGAGGATGGCATGGCACGATCTGAGGGACTTGTGACAGCACGTTCGGACCAGGAACACATCGGGGTGATCGGTGGCGGCATGGCCGGGCTGACGGCGGCGCTGCGCCTCGTCCAAGCCGGGCACCGGGTGACGCTGTGGGAGCAGGCACCGCTGCTAGGTGGTCAGGCCGTTGCGTTTCCAGTTGAGGGGAATCGCCTCGAGTACTTCTATCACCACCTGTTTCAGAGTGATCGGGACATCGTCGCGCTGATCGACGAACTGGGACTCGGCGACGACCTGCTCTGGTTGCCGTCGAACGTCGGGTACTTCGCGGAAGGCAAGATCTGGCCGTTGAACGGCGCGCTGGATCTGCTGCGCTTGGGGTTCATACCCTTCCACGATCGCCTGCGAGTCGGATTGGTGACGGCGTATCTCCAGCGCGTCAAAGACTGGAAGCCGTATGAGCGGGTGACTGCTCACGACTGGCTGCGACGGGCCCTCGGGGTGCGGGCGTATGAGCGGACCCTCGGGGCGCAGCTCAAGGCGAAGTTCGGCCGTCATGAGCGGTCGGTTGCAATGGTCTGGTTCTGGGGCAAGATCTGGTTGCGGACGACATCGCGGAAATCGCCGCTTGATCAGGAGAAGCTCGGGTATCCGCGCGGCAGTTTCACCACGGTGATCGATGCGATCGCCGGTGCGGCCCGCGCGCTGGGGGCTGAGCTCCATGTCGGGGTCGGGCCGACAGCCTTGCGGCAGGAGCCAGATGGGCGGTGGGCCGTGGTGGTGCCGGATGGAGCGGTGCACTGTGACCGCGTGATCGCGACGGTGCCGAGTCCGGTGTTTCAGCGCCTGGTGCCCAATCTGCCTGCCGGGTATCGGGCCAAACTCAACACGTTGCAGTATGAGGCGGCGATGGTGGTGTTGCT
>JAPOLF010000066.1 GCA_029977305.1 bacterium
GAACCGACTGGATATCATCAAATTCTTCCTCGATCGCGGGGTCACCTACACCGTCTTCAAGATGGGCGAGAATGGCAGCTCGCTCGCGACCTACGGTGGTGATCCGAATCTCGAGGAGTTCCGCGTGCCGGCCTTCAAGACCACCGTAGTCGACTCCACCGGGTGCGGCGATTCCTACTGCGCCGGATTCATCACCGGCCTGCTCAGGGGCTGGGATGTGACCTCCGCTGCACGGCTTGGCGCTGCATGTGGGGCATTGGTCATCACCGGACTCGGATCAGATGCGGGAATCGTCGACTTCGATGCCACTGTGGCGTTCATGAACACCGCTGACCGACTCCCGATGAAAAACTAGGAGGACGCCATGCTCGCTGAGGCCGCCATCGATCGGACCCGCATCAACGTCGTCGTCGCACGAGGGAGTGCCCGGGAGGTTGGTCGCCTTCACGGCGAGCAGCGTCGCAATGCCATCGCTGAAGGCCTCGACCGCTGGAGAAATCGCCTCGAAGAGACCCTCGGAGTCGATGCCGACGCGGCAATCGCCCGTTTCCTCGCCGAGACCTCCTTCCTCCCCGCCATCGAACGCCACACCCCGGATCTCCTCGAGGAAGTGCGCGGCATCGCCGAGGGCGCCAATCAGCCCTTCGACACCATCCTCGCCTACAACCTCCTCGACGAAGCGTGGGAATGGGTCGGTGCCCAACTCAAACCCGGCTGCACCTCCTGTGGCGTCCGCGAGGGCGGCGTCCCCGTCATCGCACAGAACATGGACATCCCCGACGTCCACGACGGCGCCCAAACCGTGCTCCGCGCACACGTCGACGGCAAGCCCCCGGTCATCGTCCTCACCTATGCAGGGATGATCGGTCTCATGGGCTGCAATGCCGATGGCGTTGCCGTCGTCGTCAACAATCTGCAGGTGCTCCCCACGGCCGATGACGCGCTTCCGGTCGCGTTCGTCATGCGCGGCGTCCTCGAGCGACGCACCCTTGCCGATGCCGCGCGCTTCGTCACGAACGTCCCCCATGCCATCGGCCAGCATTACGCGATCGGTTCCCCGGATGGCCTTCGCGCCTTCGAGGGTTCGGCCGCCGGCGTGGTGGAACTCCCCGCTGATGCCGCCAACTATGTCCACGCCAACCACCCGCTCGGCGACACGCCCGTCCGCATGGAGACGGAGCCCGTCTACCAGCGCTCGATCACCCGCGAACGGCACGCCAAGGCCGCGGCGAGCCTCGACACGTCCGCCACCATCGCCGGTATCAAGCGAGCCCTCGAGGACACCGAGACCCCGGTCAGTTTCGCCCCGAAGAAAGGCTTCATGACCTTCGGCGGCATGGTGATGCGCCTGACGGTCCCACCACAGGTGGAGGTCACCGCTGGCCCTCCCCACCTCAGCAGATGGATCCCGGTCGGGTGGTCATGAGGCTTCAGCCCCGTCAGTCGATGCCCACCGCAAAAGCCGGGTAGTAAGGATTCCCACCGCCGCGGAGCGTCCCATCGGTCTCGCGAAGCACCGCTGCCGGGCTCGCGAACTCGAATCCCAGCACGTCCTCTTCCACGGGCACCACGGGATGACCCATCGCAGAGAGCCGATCGCGCACCTCCGTCGGAATGCGATCGCTCGCCTGCAGATCCCCGGTCGAGCAATCGATCCGCGGCGCGGTCACTGCCTGCTGCATCGCCATCTGGTGATCCACGACATTGCTGATCAACTGCGGCACCGCATTCAAGATCCGCCGACCGCCCATCGCCCCGACGCTCAGCATCGCCAGTCCGTCCCGCACCACGATCGTCGGTGCCATGTTGCTCAGCGGCCGTTTCCCTCCGGCGACTGAGTTCGGCCTGCCCGGCTCTGGATCGAACCACATCATCCCGTTGTTCAGCAGGATCCCCGTGCCGGCTGCCGTCACCCCGCTCCCCCAGCCGGAGAGCAACGTGTTCGTGAGCGACACCGCCATCCCATCGCGATCGATCACCGAGACGTGGGTTGTTGTCATCCGCGGCGATCCCCACCCCGCACATGACCGATCGAGCGAGTGAGACACCCCCAGCACCTCGCGCGCACCCGGCATCACCGGACGCGAGGCCGCACCTTCCTGCATCAGCGACCGTCGATGCGCCACATACTCCGGCGAGACCAACCGCTCCAGCGGCACCTCGACATGATCAGGATCTGCCAGCCACGTGAATCGGTCCGCGAACGCCCCGAAACATGCCTCGGCCACTTCATGCAGCGCCGCGACCGAGTTGTGCCCCATCCCGCGCAGATCCGCCTGATCCATCTGATGCAGCGTTTGCAGCACCGTCGGCCCGCCCGAGGCTGTCGGCGTCGTCAGCACCTCTAGCCCGCGATACGTCCCGCGCAGTGGCTCAACCACGCGCGCCCGGTACCCGAGCAGGTCCTCCCGCGCGAGAACACCGCCCCGCGCCTGGAGATCCTCCGCAATCCTCGCGCCGAGGTCCCCGTCGTAGAACCAGCGCGGGCCATGCTCTGCCAATCCGCGCAGCGTCGCGGCGAGCGCTGGTTGGCGTAGCGGTTTGCGCACCCCCGCCACCGCAGTGTGCGGCACGCCGCCCGGAGCAAACGTCGCCGTGGTCTCCGGGTCGCGCAGGATCACCGCGAGATCCACCGCCGTGTTCAGCACGGTGTGCCAAGTCGGGATGAATCCGTCCGCGGCAAGACGCGTCGCCGGAGCGAGCGCCGTCGCCCACGAGTGCGTCCCGAACCGCTCCAACGCCAGCGACAACCCATCAACCGCGCCCGGCACTGCCACCGCCCGCGGCCCGTGCAGGTTCGCGTCATCCACCACCGAGGGCCAGCCGAACATGCCGGGATTCTCTCCCGGGACCAGAGGAAACATGGTGGCATGCGCCGCCCGCGGCGCGATCATCCCGAAATCGACCACCGCCGACATCCCGTCTGGCCGATGCACCACCAGGTACCCACCACCACCGATGCCGCTCATGAACGGTTCGACCACGCCGAGCACCAACGCGGCGGTCACCGCCGCATCCACCGCGTTGCCCCCGCGTGCCAGCACCTCAGCCCCGACTTCGGCGGCGATCGGGTGCTTCGTCGCGACCATGCCACCACGCCCGACCGCCTCGTGACGGTCGAGCACCCACGTCGATCGACTGCTCATGATCAACTCCCCGGCAGGCGTGCCCCGGCTATTTCGCGGCGCGGTGGGTGATCTCCCCGTCGCACACCGTGAGCAAGAACCGCAGATCCTTCAGCGCATCACCGCCGCAGGTCACCACGTCCTTGTCGACCGCCGTGAGATCGCAGCGATACCCCGTCGCGATCTTGCCGGACACATCGCCCTCGCCGACCGTGGCCGCCGCCCACGTCGTGTACCCCTCGAGTGTCTGCAGCGGCGTCAACGCTTCCTCCGGCGCGATCACCTCGAAATCCGGTTGCCCCGCATGGCGACGCAACTGCGCCCACGCCATGCCCTCGCGCGGGTCATCGTTGGCGACCATCCAATCCGACCCCAACGCCATCATCGCGCCGGAGTCGTGGAGCGACCGCGCAGGGAAGGCCTTCTTCGACCGCTCCGGGCCGACCCGCTCCGCCCACGACGGGCGGAACCACTGCAAATGCAGCGGCTGCATCGATGCCACCACCCCCTCCGCCGCAAACCGCGGCAGGTCGGTCGGGTGCAGCACCTCGATGTGCTCGATGCGATGGTGAATCCCCGCATGCTTCGGAGCCGCCTTGTACGCGTCGAGCGCGCAGCGCACACCCATGTCGCCGGTTGCGTGGGTGATGCACTGGAATCCTGCACCCGCGAACGTCGCCACCGCCTCGTGGTAGTAGGCTGGCTCCGGCCAGAACGGCACGAGACCGTCACCCTTGGTGTCGGGTTCGGTCAACCACCCGGTGCCGGTGTCGATCACCCCATCGATGAAGAACTTCGCCACCCCACAGCGCCAGCGCCGCCCATGCTCGTCGCGGCCTGCCAGCAGCGGCTTCCAGTCATCCCGGGTCATCGCGGGATTCAGCCACATCGGGAGCACCACGCGGCAGCTCAACTCACCGCGGGATTCCAGTTTCCGCAAGATGTCGAACTGCTCCGGCTTGCCATCCATCGCATGCAACGCGGTGAGTCCGTAGGCGCTGAATCGCTTCATCGCATTGACGAACATCTCGTGCTTGTCATCGTCCGTGAGCGGCGGCAGCACCCGTTCGATCAGGTTGAACGCTCCCCACTCCAGCAACTCGCCGGTCGGCGTTCCGTTCGCGTCGCACACAATCTCCGCCGCCTCGGAGAAGGTCCGGGGTCCATCAATCCCAGCAAGCGCAAGCGCCGCGGGATTGGCGATGCAGGTGTGCCCGTCAAAGAGATTGATAAAGGTCGGCTGGCCCTTCACCGCCTCGTCGATCAGTTCGCCGCGCAGGCCATCCGTGATCCACGGATCGTAGGTCGATCCCCAGCCGATCACCCAGTTGCCGTCCCCGACGCGATCCCGTTCCCTTGCGAGCGCCTCGCGCATGTCGTCAAGCGTGCGGCACTTCCGGAGCTCTACCCCACGCGTGCGCAACGCCCCCATCAGCGGGTGGATATGCGAGTCCGTCCATCCCGGGGTGACATGCATTCCGGCACCTTCAACCACCACCGTCTGCGGATGGCACAGCCGACGAATCTCCTCGTCGGTCCCTACCGCGATGATCACGCCATCCTTTGCCGCAACGGCCGTCGCCATCGGGCGCGCAGGGTCCATCGTCCGAATCGATGCGCCGACCAGCGCGAAATCCGCAGTGCTCATGGAAGAACCTTTCAATGGTGCAGCTGTCCGACCCACGGCCCAGAGCGATCGCGCAGCCGCGCCGCCGAGCCCTCGCGGGATTCTAGGATGGCACCAGAGCCCCGGCAATCAGCAGCCAAGAGGACGTCGACGGTCCAACATCCCGCGTACGTACATCCCTTCCTTTTCAATCCGTCCTGCCATGTCGGACACTGCGCTTCGCGCGTGCTCGAGAACGACGTCGTTCGAGGTGCGAAACCGAACGTACGCGTCAGTCGTCATGGCCTGTAACGCGCACCGTTCCGCGAAGGAACGCGGCCCGGGAAGGGAAGGGAGTTCACATGTACCAAGACCGCTCAGCCATGCCGTGGGCACGACGATTGGTCGTCGCGGCCACCGTCTTCGGCCTGCTCTCCACGCCTGTCACAAGTTTCGCGCAGGAAGATGCAGAGCCGACCACCAGCACCGAAGCGAGCGACTCCACCACCGACGCTCCAGTCGATGCCGCTCCTGCGCAGGAGCTTGGCACAGCGGAGACCTTCGTTGATGCGTTCCTCGACACCGCCGAGCCCGAGGCCACCCCTCCAGTAGCTGACCCTGAGTCGACGGATTCCGCGGAGCAGTCCGCTGTGGACACCGCAGATACCGCGACCATCGAGACGGACGAGGAATCCACAGACGACGCCTCTGCCGAGGACGCCGCCGCTGCGGATGCTTCGGCCGCTGCTGAGGAGCCCGTTGCGGATGACAGCGGCTACCAGCGTGAGCCGATCGGCCGTGGCAATGGCAATGGTGGCAACGGCGGAAACGACGAAGCCCGCCAGTCGACCGGCAATGGGGGAGGGGAGGAGGACGTTACCGGCCTCCTCATCGATTCCTTCATCGGGGACACCATCACTGGTGGCACTGATGCAATTGCCGGAAACACCGCACCCGCCGGGGGCGGCGTGGTTGATGTCGCCGCGAAGAGCGCGGCCCAGACCGAAGGCATCGTCATCGATGGCGGTGACGTCGACAACAGCACCACCATTAACGGTGACGCTGGCGGCGGTGACGCCGGAGCCGGTGCCAACGGCGGCGATGACAACGCAGCCGTCGTCACCGGCACCGACAACGGCGGCAGCGGGAGCGGTTCGCGCATCGGTCCCAATGGCAATCGTCGCAAGCGCCCCGATCTCGTTTGGATGGCCCGCAACGGTGGCTCGCGCAGCGGTTCCGGCCTCGGCGTCGCCGAGCGCGCGATCGCGGCGGTCGGCAATGGCGGCTTTGCCTCCGCCAATGCCAACGGCGGCACCATCATGATGGGCCCCGTCTTCTCCGGGAACAACCGCGGCAACACGATCATCGTGCAGGCCCCGGACGGCTCTCCCGGCTGCATCGACGGCCCGATCGTGATTGACGGCGGCGACGTCAACAACAGCACCACCATCAACCTTGATGCCAGCGGCGGCACCGCTATCGCGGACGCCAACGGCGGGAGTGGGAACACCGGCATTGTTGACGGCTCTGGCAACGGCGGTGTCACCGGCAGCGTCGGCAACGGCGGGGACGCCCGCGCCAATGCCAACGGCGGCACCATCATGATGGGCCCCATCTTCTCCGGTGGAAACGAGGGCAACACCATCATCGTCGAGGGCGGCTACTGCGGTGGTGGCAATGCCGGCGGTGGCGGCAAGTCCGGTGGCGGGGGCAAGACCGCGAAGGTGACCGCGATGCCGGAAACCGGCTCCGGGCCGGCGCACGACCTGCAACAGGAACTTGCGATGCTCTCCGGTATCGTTGCGGCCGCCGTCCTGAGTGCAGCGGCACTTCGGTATCGTCGGACGTAATCCCGGGATGACATAAGGAACCCGGCGGGCGTACCCTCAAGGGGTACGCCCGTCTTGTTGGGAACTTGCTGGCGTGGCGGAACGTTGATCTAGCAGTGGAAAGGCGGGGTGTGAACGTGGCGAACAGCGTGGACATCGTGATGGATAGCGGCGTCGTCGCCATCGTCCGCCTTGACGATCTCTCCGAAGCGGTTCCCCTGACCCAATCCCTGCTCACGGGCGGTATTTCTGCCGTCGAGTTCACCTTCACCAATCCCACGGCTGCCCGCGCCATCGAAGTCGTGCGCAGTGCTGCTCTTCCCGGCGCGATGGTCGGTGCCGGGACCGTGCTCGATGCCGAGACGGCGCGCACCGCGATCCTCGCCGGTGCCCAATTCGTCGTCACGCCCGTCGTTTCGCTGCCCGTCATCGAGCTCTGTCGCCGCTACAGCATTCCCACAGTGATCGGTGCCTTCACGCCGACCGAGATCCTCACCGCGTGGCAGGCCGGAGCAGATTTCGTGAAAGTCTTCCCATCCTCCGCCGGCGGCCCCCGCTACTTGAAGGATGTGCGCGGCCCGCTCCCGCAGGTGCGCCTGATCCCGACGGGTGGTGTCAGCCTCGACAATGCCGGCGAGTTCATCAAAGCCGGCGCATCGGCGATCGCCGTCGGTAGCAATCTCGTTGATCCGAAACTGGTCAGCGCGCGCGACTGGACCGCATTGGCCGCGCGTGCCGAGCAATTCGTGGCAGCCGTCGCCGCCGCGCGCGGATAGCCGTGAACCAAGGGAGTTCGCAGTGACCAACCGACATCGAGGTTTCATCAGTCTTCTCGTTTTCGCGATCCTGATCGCGGGCGTTCCGCTGCTCGTCTCCTCGGTTGCACTCGCCGCCACGCTGCCACCGGGGTTCCACGTCAACCTGCTCGCGACCCTCGATCCCGAGGCTGGTGACGCACCAATCGCCATGGAGGTCATCCCCGAAGGGCCTGACACCGGCGACATGCTCATCGCCGGAAAGGCCGGGCGACTCTGGCGCATCCCGAACGGCTCCCTAACCCCGGAACTCGTTGTCGATCTCTCGTCTTCCACTTGCTCAAGCGGAGAGCAGGGGCTCCTCGGAATTGCGCTCGATCCGGAATTCGGGACCGTCGATCACAACTACGTCTATCTCTATCGCACCTACGCCGATGGTGAGAACTGCCGCAATCGCGTCTCCCGGTTTCCTCTGCAGAGTGACCACACCATCAACCCCAACGACGAGATGATGCTCCTCCAGACGTCCGCACTGGGTCCCTCCAATCACAACGGTGGGGACATCCATTTCGGCGCCGATCTGCAGCTCTATATCTCGGTCGGTGACAACGGTTTTGGCAGCAATGCTCAGCGCACCGACAACTTCTTCGGCAAGATTCTCCGCATCACCAAGTTGGGTGGGATTCCGGGGGGCAATCCCCTCACGTCCGGCACCAGCCAGAACTGCGCCGTGACCGGTGTCTCCACGGGCGGCGCCGCCTGCGGGGAGATCTACGCATATGGACTTCGCAATCCGTTCCGGTTTTCCTTCAACGCCGAAGGTGACAAGTTCTGGATCAATGACGTCGGCGAGCACACCTGGGACGAAGTCGACCTCGGCACCGCCGGCGCCAATTACGGCTGGCCGAGCCGCGAGGGCAGGTGCCCGACCGGCCAATCCCGCCATTGCCAGAAGCAACCCAAGCGCTTCACCCCGCCGGTCCATGCCTACAACCACCGAATTGGGTGCGACTCGATCACCGGCGGCGCGGTCGTCCCGACGAACAGCAATTGGCCGGTCGAGTACCACGGCGACTACCTCTTCGCGGATTTCGTCTGCGGCAAGGTCTGGGCACTGGATCGCCCGGAATCGTCGAAGCGCGCCACCGCCTCCTTGCTGTTCGAGGAGATGGGTGAACCGTGGAAGGGGATCGTCGACATGCAGTTCGACCCGACCGACCCCAATCGCCTCCTCTACACGTTGTACTCAGGGGAAGTGGGTGCCATCACCTACAGCAACTAGTTCTCGTCGATGACCGCCGTGCTCCCGATTTCCCGGGGGCACGGTGTTTTCGTGGTAGCATCGCTGCGTGAACCCCGCTCCCCGCGCGCTGTCGGCATCCCGTTGCCGCCGCGCTCATCGTTGATGCGGTTCGCCGTTCCTCGAGAGGAGGATGTCCATGCGAGCTTCGCGATCGGTCGCGTCTGCCGCACTCTCCCTGGTCGTGGTGATGGTCGGCATGCTCGCCGTCTTCCGCTCAGGACCCGGCTCATTCGCCCAAACCGCGCTGATGTCCAACGGCCACACCAATGTGGTCGCTCAGGGCGTCGCGAGTCCACCCGCAGAGTTGGTAGCGTGGCGCGTGACCTATCACACAAGTGACCTCGCCCCCGCCCAACCCGCCATCGCCGGCCCCGGTTTTGTCGCTGCTGCGCAAGGCGAACTCCTGATCAGCGACGGCGATCGCCCCCGCGGCCTCCTCCTCCCCGGTGAAGCCCTCTTCGTCAAACCCGGCGCCATCGCCGCCAGCTCCCGTGTCGAGGACCTCGAATCCGGCTACTTCCTCATCGACCTCGTCCCCGATGACAAAGCGGAATCGGATGCCGGGGGCATGGAGGTCTACGCCAGCGACGCCTTCAACATCGACGACGGCCTTCGCGATATCAACCTCCTGCGAGATGTCCTCCAAGATGGCGAGGAGACCCAGATCGGTGACACCTCCTTCCCCGTCGTCGTCCTCGCGACCCGAGGGGAACTCCTCGTCGAATCCGAGGACGGTTCTTCCGCGGAACTGAAGATCGGGGAAGGCATCTCGCTCGCCGCTCCGCTCACCATCACCGCGACCGGTGGCTCTGCCGCCTCGTTCTTCGCAGGGGTGCTCGGCCCCTCCCTCGAGGCGACCGAATCCTCCACACCCGCCGCCGAAACCACTGGCCCTGGTTCACTCACCGTCGTCGTTTACGGCTGCCCGCAGGACATCGACGCCAAGTCCGCCTCCCCGGAGACCTGTGATCCGGTCGAGGACTCCGCCGTTCTCGACCTCGTCTCCCTCGATGGTGAAAAGCCTCGCTCCCTCGATGCGCCAACCATGGTTGATGGCCTGCCGGTCTGGGAGAAGCTGCCCCTCGGCCGCTACGCCATCCGCGCCACTGAGGTCGTCAAGGGCTACAAGCGCTATCTCGTCCCTGGCCTGCAAGGTGTTGCCACCGGCGGCGAGCGCGGCTTTGCCCCGGGCGGGGACAACGGCTACGAACTCGAACTCACGGAATCCGCACCCGAGGGTCGCCTCGATCTCTTCCTCATTGCCGGAAGCGGCGGATCGGCCCAAGGCGGTGTTGCCGATGTCTCCCCTGATGCGGAGGCTTCCGCGACCGCTGTGGTCACCACCACCGCCGTCGCGACTCCGACGACGGGCAGCATCACGGTCGCCGTTTACCAGTGCCCCGATCCGTACTCGACCTTTGATCCAGCTCGCTGCGTCCCCGCGGCATCCCCCTATGACCTCGCCCTCTATTCGGATGCGATGGGTGCCACCGTCACCCTCGCCAATGCCACGCCCACCAATGCCGGCTGGGTCTTCGATCGCGTTCCCTTCGGTGACTACATCCT
>JAPOLF010000067.1 GCA_029977305.1 bacterium
CGGATCTGGTGCTGCTGGCGGCGGTGTTCATCGCCGGGTTCTGCATCTGGACGGGGGTCTTCACGCTCGGTCCGCTGCTGAGCGAGATGCAACAGGACATCGCCCTGAGTGACTCGGTGATCGGGCTGTTGGCCGCGCTCCCGATGGGGATGTTGGGGCTGACGGCGATTTTCGGTGGGCGGTTGGCCGATGGATGGGGCGCGGAGCGGACGGTCGCCCTCGGGTTGGGCCTGCTCGCGCTGGGTGGCGGAATGCGGGCGGTGTCGGGAAGTGCGATGCCGCTGATGGTGTGGTCGCTGGTGATGGGCGCCGGCACCGGGATCGTCTTCTCGGCGATGCCGTCGATCGCACGGCAGTGGTTTCCGCAGCGCCTGCCGAAGTTCAACGCGGTGGTGGGGTTCGGGTACGACTTCGGGATCGTGGTGGTGGGGGCGCTGAGCGGGGCGGTGTTGTCGCCGATGCTCGGGGGGTGGCGACCGGTCGTGCTGTTCTGGGCGGCGCTCACGGTCGTGGCCCTCGTGGTGTGGTTGGTGGTGGCGACGCCATGGTCCTTCGGGCGGGTGCCGGCGCTCCCGCACGAGCCGTCCGATGCCGCATGGAACCCACTCAGGGTGCCTGCGATCTGGGGACTGACGGCGTTGCTGGCGATTCAGGGATTCATCTTCTTCTTCCTGACGATCTGGTCACCGGTGCTGTATGAGGAGGCCGGGCTGGGGCGATCGGCGATCGCGCTGCGCCTGTCGCTGATCACGGTGGCGTCCGTTTCGGGAACGATCGTCTTCCCGTGGCTGGTGAGTCGGACGCCGTCACGCCGCGGGCCGATGGTGCTCGCGGTGATGCTGGTGGTGATCGGGGCGATCGGGTTGGTGGTCGCGCCGCTGCTGCCGGTTGGGGAGTATGTGTGGCCGGTGCTGATCGGGATCGGGACGCAGGGGGTGTTCCTGATGGTGCTGATCCGCATCTCGGAGGTGGCGCCGCTCGGGCAGACCGGCGAGGCGTCGGCCATGGTCTTCAGCATCGGGTATCTTCTGGTCGCGTTGGGCCCCGGTCTCGGCGGGGTGTTGCGCCAGATGACCGGGAGTTTGCAGGGGGCGATGATCGCGGTGGCGGTCCTGACCCTCGCGATGCTGCCGATCGCGATGCGCATGCCCGGTGTACCGGGTGATGCGGTGCCGGACCGGATGCCGTGACGAGCAACGAGGAGCGAAGAGCGATGGAACGACGACGACGCGCGCGAGATCTTGGGATCGCGATCGGACGATTCCCGACCGGGGCCTTCAACGCGATCACCGACGTGCAGGGGGTGCGGGTCGGACAGGTGACGCTGGTCTCGGGGGAAGGTGACCTCGAGGTCGGGGTCGGGCCGGTGCGGACCGGGGTGACGGTGATCGAGCCGCGGGCGGGGGATGTCGGGCTCGACCCCGTATTCGCCGGTGTGCATGTGCTGAATGGCAACGGCGAGATGACGGGCACGATCTGGATCGAGGAATCGGGCCTGTTGACGACGCCGATCGCGACGACGAACACCCACAGCGTGGGGGTGGTGCGCGACGCGATGATCCGCTGGGAGATCGAGAACAGCGAGCGGCCGGGGTTGTACTGGAGCCTGCCGGTGGTGGCGGAGACGTATGACGGCTGGCTGAACGACATCAACGGGATGCACGTGAAGCCGGAGCATGTCTGGGAAGCGCTGGACACGGCAACGGGCGGGCCGGTGGCGGAGGGGTGCGTCGGCGGGGGCACCGGGATGATCTGCCACGAGTTCAAGGGGGGGATCGGCACGAGCAGCCGGGTCCTGCCGGAGGAGTTCGGGGGGTACACGGTCGGGGTGCTGGTGCAGGCGAACTACGGCTCGCGGCATCTGTTGCGGATCGACGGAATCCCGGCGGGGCGGTTGATCGGACCGGAGGAGGTGCCGGCGGTGCGCTCGCAGCCGAAGCCGCCGACGGGTGACGGATCGATCATCATCATCGTGGCGACGGACGCGCCGTTGCTGGCCCACCAATGCAAGCGATTGGCACAGCGGGCGACGATCGGCTTGGCCCGCGTCGGTGGGACGGGGGCGGACAGTTCGGGGGATATCTTCCTCGCGTTCGCGACTGGGAACAGTGGCCTGCCGAGCGGTGATCTGACCGTCGCCAAGGACGCTGTGGCGATCACCATGTTGCCGAACTCCCACATGAGCCCGCTCTTCGAGGCGTGCGCTGATGCGACGGAGGAGGCGATCCTCAACGCGATGTGCATGGCCCACACGACCACCGGGATCGACGGGCGGACGGTGCACGCACTGCCGCTGGAGCGAGTGGCGGAACTGGTCGCCGCGCGCGGGTACTGATCGTCACGCGCTCACGATGCATGCGCGACGCCCGGGCAGGTGCCCGGGCGTCGGTGCTTCTGGGTGCGTCGTGGTGCGACTAGGCGCAGCGACCATCCGGGTTGCAGATGCCGGAGCAGCAGCCGCCGGGGCGCGCGCAGACGTGGCCGGGCGCGAAGCACTCGCCGCTGGGATCGGGCTTGCAGAAGCCGTCCTCGCGGCAGAAGTTGGAGCAGCAATCGGCGTGGCGTCGGCATTCGCCGCCTTCCGGGAGGCACTCCGGGCCACCGCAAGCCCCGTAGGTGCACTGGCGGCCGTTGCAACAGGCGGCGCTGGTGGAACACCCGCCGCGGACCGGGGTGCAGCCACAGTAGGTCTTGCCGCTGCGGACGGTGGTGAAGCCGGAGCAGCACTTCTTGCACGAGTTGCGCTTCCAGAAACGATCGGGGTCGCAGACCTTGTTGGCGGCGACGCAATCGTCTCGGTTGCCGATGGCATCGGCAGCACCACCGGAGATCAGCACCGCGAGCGCGGCACCGACACCAGCGCGGCGGGACGCCTTGCCTGAGAGCAGACGGGTGAATCGATCGAAGCGCGCTGCGTCCATGGGGACCCTCCTTCACTGCTGGGGAAACTATGCCACAGCCCCGCTCATGAAGCCCTGAAAACGGGGCAACCGATGGTCCCCTGATGGGATGGTTACGGCATCCGGACGAGATTCCTGCTGGTCAACGTGGGCGATCAGATTGCTAGAATGGGGAGACCGCTGGATCACCATGGTGGTGAGCCGGCACGAACAGGAGGTTGTTGATGGCTTCGTTTGACGACGTTGTCTCCGGGCTCAATGGAGACCCCCGCACACGCCGTGAGGTGATCCGCGCGCTGACCGCCTTGGGGTTGATGGCTCCGGCGGCGGGCATGTTCAAGGCGATGCCGGCTGCGGCGGCGCCGGTGGTCGGGGGAACCCCGATCAACTTCGCCCACTATCAGGCTGACGCCAAGACGCTGGTGGTCGGGCTCGACGGCGCACCGTCGGATCGCGATCCGCACAGCCAGTACGACTACCGCTCGACGCTCGTGATTCGCGCGGTCTACGAGGGCCTGCTCGGGCTGAAAGGTGCGAGCACCGAGGAATTCGAGCCGCTGATCGCGGAGAGCTGGGAATCCAACGACGACATGTCGGTGTGGACCTTCAAGATCCGCCCCGGGATCACCTTCCAGAACGGCGATCCGTGTGACTCCAACGCGGTGAAGGCGTCGTACGAGCGGATGCTCGCGATGGGCAAGGGTGCGGTCGCGGTGTTCTCGCGCTTCGTCTCCGACCCGGCGCAGATGAGCTGCCCGGACGCAGGGACGATCGTGTTTGATCTCGGTGCGCCGCAGCCGCTCTTCCCGACGGCACTCGCCGCGACCTACGGCCCGCAGGTGGTCAACGTCAATGTCGCCATGGCGAACGAGGTCGACGGGGACTTCGGCAACGCGTGGATGCAGCTGAACTCCGAGGGCGCGGGCACCGGTGCGTACGTCGTCAGCGAGTACGACCCGGCGTCGGGCGTGGTGTTGGTGCAGAACCCGACCTACTGGGGCGGCTGGGATGGCGACCACCTCGAGCGGATCATCGTCCGCGTGGTGGAAGAGCCGGGCACGATGCGACAGCTCGTCGAGAACGGCGATGTCGACATCATGGACCGCTTCAGCGTGCAGCTCGAGGATGTCGAGTCGCTGACGGCGAACGCCAACCTGAACGTGGTGCCGGAGGACTCGACGGAGGTCGAGTACTGGACGATGACGGTCGGTGGGGTGCTGGAGTCGGTCGAGGCGCGCATGGCGATGTGCTACGCGTTCCCCTACTCCGACACGATCGCCGGGGTGTTCAAGGGGTTGGCGACGCAGACGCCGACGCTGGTTGCCCCGATGGTCCGCGGCTACGCGGACGGGATCCCGGTCTTCCCGACCGATCTCGAGAAGGCGAAGGAGTTGCTCGCGACCGCGGGCGTCCCCGAAGGCACCGAGCTCTCGGTGATGATGGGGTCTGGTGCCGACAGCGCGACGGCGGAGTTGTTCCAAGCCAACCTCGCGCAGATCGGGATCAACCTGATGATCGAGAAGGTGGATCAGCCGACCTTCGTCGGGACGTTCTACGGCGATGCCCCGGCGGAGGAGCGCCCGGCGTTCATGCGCTGGAGCTGGTGGCCGGATTACAACGATGCGTGGAACGTGTTGCAGCCGACGACGGCCTGCGATGCGTGGGGCAGCAAGGGATCGAACGGCGGGTTCTACTGCAACCCGGCGTTTGACGAACTGCTCGCCGAGGCGAAGGATGCCAGCACGCTCGAGACCTACGAAGCGGTGCTGAAGCAGGCGCAGGAGATCATCGGGGTCCAGGATCCGCCGGTGATCAGCATCGCGCAGCCGAAGTGGACGACGGTGTTGAACAAGAAGGTGAACGGCTTCGCGTTCAACGCGATCAACTTGGGCACCTACGACTTCTTCAACATGAGCAAGTCGGAGTAATCCGCAACGCGGAAACAATGACGGCCCCCGGTGCAGACGCACCGGGGGCCGTTGTCATTCATGGCGATTGATCAGCGCGGTTGCAGGCGATCGGCGATCGCGGCGTCGAGTTTGGTGCGGTACTCGGCGAGCAAGGCATTGCCGGGATCGGTGAAGGCGATGTTGGTCATCTCGTAGGGATCGGACAGGAGATCGTAAAACTCCCACTCGTCGGGGTCGGGGTTCTCCTCCTCGTCGCGATACCGAACGATCTTGTAGCGGTCATCTCGGTAGCAGACGATGTGGTTGGCACCGACATACGGCGGGACGGGGACGCCGCCGTAGACATCGTCGTAGGTGAAGAGCACGTAGTCGTTCGGGCCGGAGCGCTCCGGGTGCTGGACCACCGTGGAGTAGTCGTTGCCCTGCCATTCAGCGCGGGCCGGTGCGGCTGCGGCGCCGACCAACCCGAGGATGGTGGGCAGAACGTCGACGTGGGAGACGAGGGCGTCGCTGGAGGCGCCGGCCGGGAGGTGGCCCGGCCAGGAATAGACCATGGGCACGCGGAGGGTCTCTTCGTAGGCCTGGAGGGTTTTCTGGCGGAGGCCGCCATGGGAGAGGGCCATCTCGCCGTGGTCTGAGGTGCGGATGAAGAGGGTGTTGTCGTAGTGACCGGCGGCTTTGAGGGCGCGGACGGTGTCGGCGATGTAGCCGTCGATGACCTTCATCAGGTTGCCGTAGAAGTTGAGGTAGTCGATCTTCTGGTCCTCATCCTCGAAGGCACCGAGATAGAAATCGAGTTGGGCGGGGAGCGCCTGTTGCGCGTTCGGCTTGCCGTTGGCGGCGAGGTCCTCGACATAGTTGGGCGGGAAGCCGATGCCGGTGCTGGCGAGCCAAGAATCGTCAAAGCCGTCGCGGATCCACTGATCGCCGATGCCGGGGAACTCGGTGATGTCGTGCGGATTGACGAGGGAGACGATGAGGCAGAAGGGCTTTTCCTTGCCAATGCGGGAGTGGATGAAGTCGATGACGCCCTGCTGGTCCTCGGTGCCGTTCATGTACCGGCCGTCGTTGTCGGCGGTACCGGCGCCGACGTGTTCGGGCCCGGCCTGATCGCCGGCGTCGGGGGCATTCCAGCGGCGGAAGCCATAGGGGGAGACATCGGATCGCTCCCACTCGACGGGGTCACCCGGCTCCGACCAGGATGCGGGCTTGCTCATATGCCATTTGCCTTTGAAGACGACGTCATACCCGGCCTCGGCCATGAAGGTGGCGAGGTTCGGCAGGTCCTCCGGCAACGGCAGGCTCGGTTGATTGGCGGAAGCGGGGTCGAACTCGAAGGTCTGGACGTCGACCACGCCGTGCTGTGCCGGGAAGAAGCCGGTGAAGAGAGAGGCGCGGCTCGGTGAGCATTGGCAGGCGCTGCAGAAGGCGTTGTTGAAGGTCACGCCGTTCCTGCGGAGCCGCTCCTGCGCGGGGAGATGCTCAGCAGCCCATCCTTCGGGAAAGTGCTGGACCTTTCGCTCCTGGTCCGAGATGAAGAGGACGACATTGGGTTTCTTGCCGTGCTTCTTCTTGTTGTTCTTCTTCTTCGCCGCGTCGGCATCATCGGGGATGTTGAGGACGCTGGCACCGGCCACGGCGGCCCCGGATGCGACGGCATCCCGGACCAAGGAACGGCGCGAACGTCGGTTGTCGGCATCGTGCATAGGGCCCCCTCATCGTGCGATCTGTTCGGAAGACGACCGCAAGCGCCGCCGTGTTCCGTGACAGTAGCAGAGGTGGGGCCGGAGTGCGCTCAGAGGCGGTGACCGAAGTCGCTACTAAACGTGTACTCGGTGTCGGTCCACGGCGCGTTGGGGTCATAGCCGGGCTCGTTGAAGCGGCCCGGGCGGAAAGGCTGCAGATCAACCCATTGGCATGACCCGTTGAGGATCACATCGGCCACGGCGCGGCCGACGGCGGGGCCTTTCTTGAAGCCGGCACCGGAGAAGCCCACCATCACGTTGAGGCCATCCGGCCCGATCGCGCCGAGGAGCGGATGGGTGTCAGGAGACATGTCGTAGAGGCCGACCTGCCCGGTGAGGTAACTGGACTCCTTCATGCCCGGGATGCGCTTGGCGATGGCATCGATCGCCTGCTGCGGGTATTCGGGGTTGTTCTGCTCGTGGTAGTTGTCGGGATCGACGGGCTCGTGCTGGTCACCTCCGGCGACGCCGATCATGGTGCGGCCGGGGGCCCACGGTCTGGCAAAGATCCCGGCGGAGGTGTCGAGATAGACGAAGTGCGGCTGCTCGAGCGCAATCGGGCGGTGGAGGACGGCCACCTGCACGCGGAGGGTCTCGATCGGCAGGGTGACCCCCGACCCGGTGAGGGCGGCGTTGGTCCACGGCCCCGCGGCGACGATCACGGTGCCGGCAGGGATGACGCCATCGGGCGTGCGGACGCCGGTGACCCGGGTGCCATCGGTCTCGATGCCGAGGACCGGGGTGTGTTCGCGGATGACCGCGCCGGCGCGCATGGCGGCGTGGGCCATCGAGCGGGTGGCGGTGACGGAGTCGACATAGCCGCTGTTGTGCTCGTAGGCGGCGAGGGGGACGTCACGCCAATCGGCGAAGGGTTGGAGTCCCTGCAATTCCTCGCGCGTTGCCACCACGCTCGGGATGCCGATGCTGTTCTGCAGCGCGACGTTCTTGCGGAGTTTGTCGAGGTTGTCGATGCACTCGGGCGAGGCGTCGACGGTGACGACGAGCCCGCACGGGGTGTGGATGGGATCGCCCCCGACGAGGTCAGGCCAGGCGTTGTACGTCTTCCAGCCTTCGTGGGCGAGCGTGGCTTCGGGGAGGTTGGAGTAGTGGCGACGGATGAGGGCGCCGGTGCGTCCGCTGCCACCGAAGGCGATGGTGTGCCGCTCGAGGAGGGTGACCGTGCCGGCGCCGCGCTTGGCAAGTTCCCACGCGAGGGAGGTGCCCATGATGCCGCCGCCGACGATGACGACGTCTGATGCTCGTGCTGCCATGGAGGTGCCTCCCCTGCCCTGTTCGGACCGACGTTGCCGCTATTGTGCCGCACTCGTGGCGGGGATTCCGCACGTGATCTAAGCGAGCCAGTCCTCAGCGATGCGGACGTAGATGTCGACTGCGGCGTGGAGGAGATCGGCGCGGGCGGTCTCGTCGTATTGGCCGCTCATGCCGAGATCGCCGGGCCCGAGGATGGCGAAGGGCACATCGATTCCTTCGAGCAGGATCGCCGCGTCGCTGTAGTAGGAGACGCCACGGACGTCTGGTGTGCGGCCGGTGACGGCTGCGACGGCGCGCGCGCAGCAGGCGACGAACGGGCTCGCCGGGGGCTCTTCGACCGCGGGCTTGAAATCGGTGATCCGGAGGGTGATGCGGTCGGGAACGACGCGGGCGATCTGCGCGAGGACGTCATCCACGGCGATGCCGGGCCCGAAGCGGACGTCGATCTCGGCGGTGCAGCGGTCGGGGGTGATGTTGACCGCGGTCCCGCCGTTGATACGGCCGACGGTGATCGAAGGTGGGGTCAGGAGGGGGTGGGCTGGAAGCTCGAGGGTGACGCGGCGAAGGTCCGCGAGGAAGTCGACCATGAGGTTGATCGCGTTGATGCCGGCATCGCCGGAGACGTGCCCCATGGAGCCGATGGCTTCGGCTTCGAGCCAGAGGATCGCCTTCTCGACGACGATGAGATCGAGGGTGCTGGGTTCTCCGCAGAGGAAGGCGCCGATCTCTTGCTGGAATCCCTGCGCGACAAGGCGGCGGGCGCCGAGGCAGTTGGCGCTCTCGCCTGCGGTGAAGGCGAGGATGAGATCGCCGGCGAGCGGAATCGCACGTTGCTGGATGCGGTGGGCGGTGGCGATGAAGCACGCGAGTGCGGATTTCATGTCGGAGGCGCCGCGACCGCGGAGTCGGCCGTCGACGACATCGCCGGAGAACGGGTCGAAGGCCCATGGGCGGTCGCCGGTGGGGACGGTGTCGAGGTGGGCGGAGAGGACGAGGGGTGGTTTTTCGCCACGACCGGTGATGCGGGCGAGGACGTTGGCGCGGCCGGGTTGGAACTCGTCGAGGGTGGCGGGGATGTCGAGGGTGGCGAGCGTGGTGGCAACGGCCTGCGCGACGGCGAGTTCACCGCCGGGGGGATCGCAACTGGGGATCCGGATGAGCTGGGCGGCGAAGGCGACGGGATCGAACGGGGTGGCGGCCATCGAGGGTCCTCTCTCCTGCAGTCTGAGGATCGGCTGGCGTCATTGTGCCCGACGCGGTGGCTAGTCCAAATGCTTGATGTATTCCGGCAGGGCGGCACCTATGCTGGAGGCATGAGGTTTTCGTCCGCGATGGTGCGGGAATGCGAGCACGGGTGATGATCAGTCGAGCGGTGCACGAGGTGCTGGAACAGCGATGCGGACGGCGGCGAGCGATCGCCGTGGTGGTGCTGACGGTGCTGGGCTGGATGACGGGACGGCCGGTGCCAGCGGAGGCGGCAGAGACGTGTCGGCCGACGCTGTCGCGCTGCGCGAGTGACGCGGAGTGCTGTTCCGGGGTGTGTCAGAGCACGGGGCGGTGCGGCAATGGCCGGCGGGGGGCGAACCGGCACCAGAGCGCGGCGCTGCGGCGGCATCGGCGGGCGGTGCGGCGTCGGCGGGAGCGGGTGCGGGTCCGGGCGCGATCAACGTCAGCGCATGTGTTGTGGACGATCACGAATGATGGTGCGGGGTCGCTCGATGCGGGGCTGTATGACGATGCGGATGGGTACGCGTTGGCATCGACGGTGACGATGGCGGGGGGAGCGACGGAGACGTGGCGATCGGGGGCACTCGGGACGGTGCTGTTCGACGGGATGATCTACGTGGAGATCGGTGGCGGGCAGCGGATGTGGGTGCACACGGGGGTCGGTAACACGGTGTTGGCGGACGGTCCGGGGTATGTCGGGGGGTTCGCGCCGGACTTGGCAGAGGTGCAGGAGTTGCCGCGCGGGGGGCGCGTTGAGCGGGTGATTGAGGGTCGGCGGTTGGTGGTGCAGCGTGTTAAGGATGGGGTGGTTGTGGGGATTGGTGGGTAGGGCGACAGCGTCCCCTGCCCGGTCCGGCGGCTAGATGATGGGATCGCCCGAGGTGGGACCGGTCGCGTTGGTGGTCGCTGTGGTTCCGGTGTAGGATCCCGGGCCTGAGGGGCCTGAGGGG
>JAPOLF010000068.1 GCA_029977305.1 bacterium
CGGCGTTCAGCGTCATCTGCCCGTAGTCCGTGGTCCGCTGGATCGCGAAGGTCGCGTCGACGGAGCCCTGGCTGCCGGCGATGACGCGCGACACGGCCCCCCATCACCCATGTCCCGTGCCATGGACTGGTGACCCAGAGGAAGGGCGACCTTGCGGCCGCCCTTCCCTGGTGGTCCTAGATGAGCGCCGTCCGCTCCGAGCCGCGTCCGCGCCGCTTCTTCACCGGCACACACACGGTCTCTTCGTGCGGGGACACCCGGCCGCCGATGCACCGCGTTCCGCGCTCACAGAAGGCTTGCTTCGCCTTGTGCTTCGGATCGCAGTGGTCCCAGCGGTTGATCACGCACCGCCCCTGCTCGAGGTGGAGCCGCGGGCAGCAGACTTGACCTTCGCCCGGCCGCTGTCCGACGTGGACGCATTCCGGCGGCGCCGGCGGAGTCGGTTGGCAGAACCGGGCGTTCCCGGATCCGACGCAGGTGTCACCTGCCGTGTCACAGCACGGGATCTGGACGCAGCTCTCCCCCTCAGCCGCGCAGGTCTGGGTGCTGCAGATGTTGTTCAGGCAGGTGCCGACACAGCAGTCCGAGGTCACCGTGCAGGAGCCGCCGGTTCCCACACACAGCGGCGTGCAGATGCCGTTGATGCACTCACTGTTCTCCCCACAGATGGTGCCGCAGGCGCCGCAGTTGTTCGGGTCAGTGAGGTGCTGCACACAGGCACCGGTGCAGCAGATGCCATCGTCACCGCAGGTGGTCTCGTCCTCGACGTTCGATGTCACGCACTGGTTGCCCGTGCAGACCACTGAGGTGCACACCGCTGGCGTCGGGCAGTCGGCTGTCTGGCAGCAGACCCCGTTGTCGATGCAGGCGCCGCCGCAGCAGATGTCCCCGGTGCCGCACGCCGTGAGATTCGCGGCGTCGAGGTAGGTGCACTGGCCGGTGGCGGTGATGCACGTGCCCGGGTTCACCTCGCAGATGCCGGGGGTGGAGCAGTCGCCGTTCACACAGCAGTGGTCCACCGGGATGCAGGTCCCTTGGCAGTCCTTGAAGCCTTCGGCGCACACACAGATGTGGTTCGTGCACACCTCGTTGGCCGCGCAGTCGAGATCGATGCAGCAGACACCATCCTCGAAGCAGGCGCCGCCGCAGCAGATGTCGCCGGTGCCGCACGCGGTGCCGTCCGCCGCATCCTCATAGGAGCATTGGCCGGTCGCCGTGTCGCACGTGCCCGGGTTCACTTCACAGATGCCCGGGGTCGTGCAGTCGCCGTTGACGCAGCAATCGGTGACCGGGATGCAGATCTCGCCGCACAGCTTGAATCCGGTGTCGCACACGCAGATCGAGTTGTCGCAGATCTCATTCGGCCCGCACTGCTCGTCCTCGAGACACTCGACACAGGCGCAGAGTCCCGCGTTGAAGAAGAGATTCGCGTCGCACGGTTCGTGGCAGAGGCCGCTGGTGCAGATCAAGCCGCTCACACACTCGCAGACACCGCCTTCGGCCGCATTGCTGCAGGTGAAGTCGTTGTCGCAGGTGCCACAGTCGATCGGGTTGCCGCACCCATCGTCGTAGGTGCCGCACTCGTTCAGGCCGCAGGTCGTCTTGGTCGGCGCGCAGCATTCGCCGCTCGGGGTGCAGACGTTCGTCGAGTCCGGGCAGCACACGAGTGCATCACCGCCACACGTCTTCCCGCTCGGGCACGTGCACTGGTGATCGATGCAGGTCTCGTTCGGGTCGCAGTCGAGGTCAATGCAGCACACGCCGCCCGGGATGCAGACGTTGTCGCAGCAAACACCGTCACACTTCGCGGGATCGCAGACGCAGTCGCCGTTGACGCAGCTCTCGGTGTCGCCGTCGCAGACCGCGCAGGTCTCGCCGCCGGTGCCGCAGAACTCGATGGTGGTGCCAGGCTCGCAGGTCAGGCCGCTGCAGCAGCCGTCACAGCTCACGCCGTCACAGGTGCAGATGCCCGCGTTGCAGTCCTGGCCGTCCGCACAGGTCTTGCAGCGATCGCCACCAGTACCGCAGGCGATGTCGGTGGTTCCCGGCAAGCACTGTCCGGCGTCGCAGCACCCATCGCAATCCGGGCCGCAGAAGCAGATGCCTTCAGCCTCGTTGCAGGTGAGTCCGCTCTCGCAGGTGCCGCAGGTGTGTTTGCCGCCGCAGCGGTCCGTCACCGTGCCACACTCGCGAAGGCCGCAGGGGTTCTCTTCCGGCACACAGGTGCACGCCCCTGAGATGCACTGCTCGAATCCGGTGCATGCATCGCAGGTGATTCCGTCGATGCCGCAGAACTCATTGGTCGATCCCGACTGGCACGTGTCGTTGGCGCAGCAGCCCGGGCAATCCGGGCCACACCAGCACATGCCGCTGTAGGTGTCGCAGGTGTCCCCGACGAGACACTTGCCGTCGTACGGGCCACAGACGTGGATGCCGCCGCAGCGGTCCTTCACCTCTCCGCATTCGCGGTCGCCGCAAGGCTTGTCCTCTGGCACGCAGACGCAGTCGCCATCGATGCAGGCATCGAACCCGGTGCAGGTCACGCAGGTCTCACCGGCGGAACCGCAGTATTCGAGCGTGTCCCCTGCCTGGCAGGTGTCATCGGCACAACAGCCTTTGCAGTCAGGTCCGCAGTAGCACATCCCGGAGTCGACATCGCAGGTCTCACCGACAGGACAGTTCCCGTCATTCAGCCCACACGTCACCGAGCCGCCGCAGCCGTTCGGGACCTTGCCGCATTCGCGGTCGCCGCACGGATCGGGGTACGGGATGCAGCTGCAGACGCCCTTGTTGCAGGTGTCGGGCTCGAGGCAGGCCTGACAGGCTTCGCCATCAACGCCACACGCGTCTGGGGAGTCGCCGGTCTTGCAGAGGCCGTCGCCGCAGCACCCCGTGGCACAGGTGCAGGTGATCTTCCCGCCGCAGCCGTCGCTGAACTCCCCGCACTGTCCGGGGTAGTCGTCGGCGCAGGTCTTCGGCGGGCAGACGCAGATGTGGTCGACGCAGTCAATGCCGGTCGGGCAGTCGCCGCAGGCGACTTCTTTGCCGCAGTTGTCCTTGAAAGTGCCGCACTTGCCCTTGCAGGTGGTCGCCTTGTCGTCACGGGTGCAGCATGCGCCGGTGTCGAAGTTCCACACCTGGCCCGCGGCGCAGCAGTAGCCGATCCCGTCGACTTGGTCGACGCAGGCCACCGTCTGGTCGGTGACATCGGGGTCGTACCCGCAGCACTGGGTCTCGTTGAAACAGACGGTGCCTTTCGGTTTGCAACAGGAGGACCCGCGGTCATCGCAGTTGCACCCGGGATCGTTGCAACAACAGTCGGCATCATGGCCAGCACCGCTGTGGCCCGTGCCATCGCCGGTCTGCTGACAGTTCAATTCATTGCCCGGCGGGCAGTGACAGATCTTTGAGCCGCACCCGTCCGGCGGCACCACACTCGGTGAAACGCCCCGCTTTCCCTTCTTTCCCTTCTTGCCCTTGGTATCGCGCTTCTTGGCGGACTTGCTGCCACCGCCGGCCTTGGAGTCGCTTGACTCCTGCGCGGCCACCTTGCCCTTGCGCTTGCCTCGGCGCGATGCGGCCTCGCTCTCGTCGTCGAGCACCGCGGCGCTGACCGCAAGACCGAGCACGCTCCCGATCGCGGCACGCAGCGCCGCGCGTCTCGAGCGGATCACTCCCACCATGCGCGCGATATCGTCGAACCGTTTCTCGTCCATCGCGACACTCCTTCAACGGTGCAACCCGAGGAGTGCCGGTCGACCTTGAGGGCCCATCAAGGACGTTCCACCACCTCGGGCACGGATCGGATTTCCACGCACTCGGATGGTGGCTGCCGTGCACGAAGCGGACGTATGAGAGGGATGACAACAAGATGAATTCGTGGTGCTCCACGCATGAAGTTGCCCTCGTCACGATCACGCGACGAGGGCTGGTTGCCTCCACTGGATTGACACGATCGTGCTATGCCATCGGTGCGGCGTCCTCCATCACCGTGAGGTAGGCCTCCACGGTCTCACTCGCCGCGATGCACCGCGCCACGATCTCGTCGAGCTCAGCCCGGTACGGCGCGAGTCCGGCGCGGATGGTCCCGGGTCCCGATCCGAGGATGGTCGTGTCGAAGGCGGTCACCCCCATCCGCGCAAAGTTCGCGGCGTACGCCGGGTAGCTGGCATACCGCCCCGCCTCGATCCGCAGCTGCGGCTCCCCCGCCGCCTCCGAGACGCGCACATACCCGATGTGCTCCGGTTCGGGCCGCCCGGCGTCGCGCGCCGCGGCGGAGACCATCGCCAGCGAGGCCGCGACATACGAGGGGATCAACCAGTTGAGCAGCACCGCATCGGCCACCGCACCGGCGAGGGCGCACATCTTCGGGCCGAGCGCGCCGACCGCGATCCGCGCCGAGGTCAGCGTCCGCAGCTCCGCCACGCCGTCGTGCACCCGCTCGATCCCACCGCGCGGATCACCCGATCCGACCCCGAGCAGCAACCGCTCGGTCGGCAGCGCAAGCGCCTGCAACCGCTCGGCGATGTGCGCCGGCGGTTGCCGATCGAGCGGGATCACCCCGACCCCGAGGCGGATCCGCGTCGTCACCTCGGCGGCCGCCGCGAGCCCGGCAAGGCCCTCGCCATTGGGCATGTCATTGATCCAGAAGGTGGAGAACCCGAGCTCCTCAGCGCGTCGCGCGAGCACCCGGACGATGTCGTGATCAAGCGTGCCGGCCACCCCGTAGGCGACCGATCCCAATGCCGCGCCCATGCTTCCTCCTCCGTGTCGGGAGGATCATCGCATGGGCTGGTCGGACGCTACCCCCGGCGCCGAGGCGTGCTCGGCAGCTCCGCACAGTAGTCCCACGAGCCCTCGTCCACGACGACTCCCGTGGCCGATCCGAGCGAGGCGTGGCAGAGCATGATGCGTGGCCGATGCGGCTGCGCCGCCGACGGCCGCGCCACGACCCGCATCCCTCGCGCGACCGTCGCCAATGCAGCGAGGGCGATCAATGACGCCGATTGGTGGTCGATCACCTGCTGTCCCATGCTCTGCTGCCTCATCACCCACTCCCTGCCGATCAGCGCTGGTCGCATATGTGTTGAGAGACGCATACGCATCCCTGATGCCATTGCCACACCGACACAACGATCGGGCGGCAGATCACGACCTGCCGCCCGATGCGTTTGGGTGCTCTGTGGGACGGAGCGCTATCCCCGGCGCGGCGGCGCTGGCGGCTGGGCCGCGCAGAACTCCGGGCTGGTGACCCCATCGACGATATCCCCGTGCTTCTTGTGCCCGACCACCGCCGGCTCCGGCACCATCTTGTAGAACCACGTGCCGGAGCGGGTTCGGTGACAAATCGGAACCTTCGGCCGACCCGGGACACCACACGGTCGTGCCGAGGTGCTGATCGTGCCGATGCCCGTGCCGAACAGGGCGACGACTGCGGCTCTCCCCACCAACTTGCGGCGTGTGACGTTGTCCTGCATGGCGAAACCTCCGCACTCAGCGTCGAGCGCCGCCAACTCGGGCGCCCACCGCTGTGGTGCAGAGCGCCACCAACGACGATGCGGCGGGACGAACCTCGTCGCCCCGCCGCATCTGGGTTGCGAGGATTCGGGGATTACGGGGCGGGCGTCTCGGTCGGGTCCGGCGTGGGGGTGACGTTGAGCGCGTCGCAGACCTCAGGACCGGTGACGTTCTCCATGACGTCACCATGCCGCCCATGGCCCTTCAACGCCGTCTTCGGCACCATCTTGTAGACGTAGAGGCCATCATCGCCCTTGTGGCAGATGGCGACCTTGCTGCGTCCCGGCGGCGTCGGGCGATCGACTGGGCGTCCCGGCTGGCCCCCCGGGGCCGCCTCGACGGCCATGCCACCGAGCACCACCGCAGCGGCAGCCGCCACCACGCCAAGTGCACGACGATTCATGCGCGTCTCCATCGGGTTGCTCCTTCTCGTTTCGCGCGATGCGGGGCCACCACCCCGCGATCTCTCCACGGACGAGTGTAGGGAGCCACCAGTGCGGTGCCATCCCGCAAATGGGCCAAACAGACTGCGCTGGATCAGGCCGAGAACCCAAGGCCCAGTCGCCGCAGGGAAACCCACCGGCCACGCCCGATGATCACGTGGTCGAGCACCTCGATGTCAAGCAGTTTCCCCGCCTTCTCGAGGTCGACCGTCAGCGACACATCCGCGGCGGACGGCGTCGGATCGCCCGAGGGGTGGTTGTGCGCAACGGCGATCGCCACCGCCCCCGCCCGCACCGACTCCTTGAACACCTCCGAGACGCGCACCCGCGCTTCGTTCGCGGTGCCTTGGTAGATCGTGCGGATCGCCATCACCCGGTGCTTGGTGTCGAGCATCACCACCCGGACCTGCTCCTGCTCCAGCGCTCCCATCTCGATGGCCAACAAGTTCGCGATGTCCTCGGGCGAGCCCACCTGCGGCCGCACCTCCGGACCCGTCGCGGCGAGACGGCGGCCGAGTTCGAGGGCGGCGCGCAACGAGATCGCTTTCGCCTCTCCCACTCCGCGGTAGTGGGTGAGCACGGCGAGGTCCTGTTGCATCAACCCGTACAGGCCCCCGTTGTCGCCGATCATCCGTTGCGCGAGATCAGTCACCGTCTCACCGAAACTCCCGGTGGCGAGAAGAATGGCGATCAATTCCCCATCGCTCAGCGCCTGCGATCCGCGCTGCTTGAGTTTCTCGCGCGGCCGCTCCTCGGGGAGCAGATCCTTGAGGGTGCGATAGGTCACCTCGGATTCCGCGGCACGCTTCGGCTCTTTGGGCGACGTTTTCTTTCCAGCGGACTTAGCCATCAGCAGGGTCCGGGGCGAACCATGCGTTGAGCATGCCGTAGTAGGTCGGCGCTTCGTAACTGAGCAGGTCGGCGCGCATCGGGACGACCGTGAGCGCGCCCCCGAGGATCAACACTTGCCAGAGCCCGTCGATCGCGGCGGTGCGGGCGTCGTCATCGCTCAGGGTCATCAGGCGCAGGGGATCGCCGTCGCGCAGCGCCGCGACGACCTGCGCATCCACCGGCGCCGCACGATCACTGAATCCATAGGGCCCGTCGGCAGCATGCGTGTGCGCCCAATCGCACGACGCCACGAACGCGATCCGCCGCGGATCGGCGGCAGCCGCCATGGCGACCGCTGTCCCGAACCGCACCAACGCCTCGCGCGGGAGACGGCGCGACGGTCCCACGATCACGGCCGCGGGCCCGCGCGCCGCGGGGAGGTCGTCGCTTGCCAACACGTTGCCGAGGCCGGGCATCGACTGGTCATGGCCGCAGAACCAGAGCGGGGTGAGCAATCCCCAATCAAGCGGCAAGACACTCGACGACCGCGCGTTCCCGGCAAAGCCGACCATCGCCACCGGCACCTCGGCCGCGCGGGCCGCCTCCGCGATCGCGTCGGTCATCGCGGCATCGAGCGGGACGTTCAGTTCGACGGTGCGCCCCTGCCAGGTCAGCGATCCTGCCGCCCGGGCGCAATCGGCGAGAGCCATCATCCCATCGACCCGCACCCCGTGCGGCCCGGCGATGACCACGACCTCAATCCCGGCCTTGCCCATCCGGCGGGTGATCTCTTCCATGGCACGACGGGTGGCCAGCGCGCCGTCGGCGTCATCATCGAGATCGGGGATGAGCGGAAACCCGTGCGGCATCACCGCGGCGCAGACCAAGGGCACGGCACACCTCAGGTTGGACGATCGGGACCGGCCGTCATCTTATCGGAGGTTGTGACGCATCGGGGTCGTCCGCCTCCTTGACACACCCCGGGCCCTCCGGGTTACTTCCCCCACGACCGTTGATCCGCCACCCCGAAGTGAGGACACCACCATGACGCTCGGCATCCCCGTTTCCGGCCCGATCAACGATCCGGAGGAGCGCAGCCACACGCCCGTGCTCTGCACCAACGGCGCGATCGCCAGCGCGCATCCGCTCATCTCCGCCACCGGTCTGCGCGTGCTGGCAGACGGTGGCAACGCGGTCGACGCCGCCATCGCCGCCGCGTTGGTCGGCACCACGGTGCTCCCTTCGATGTGCTCCATCGGGGGCGACCTCTTCGCACTGGTTCACCGCCCCTCCGCACCGGGCGCCCGCGGTCTCGGCGAACTCGCGGCCTTCCACGGCAGTGGCGTCGGTCCCGGCGGCGTTTCCCTCGCGTGGATGCAGGAGCACGGCGAGGATGCTCCCGCCGGCCACCGCGTGCTGCCGCGGCAGGGGGTCACCTCTCCCGCCGTGCCCGGGTTCATCGACGGCGTCTTCGCGATGCTCAACCGCTTCGGCACTCGATCCTTCGGCGAGTTGGCCGGACCTGCCATCGGCTACGCACGCGACGGCTTCCCCCTCTCCGTGACCGGGGCCGCGTTCATCGCTGCGCGCGAGGAGTTCCTCGCCAAGACACCGACCACCGCCGCCATCTTCCTGCGCGGAAACCGCGCGCCCAAGGTTGGCGACCTGCTCATCCAATCCGACCTCGCGCGCACCCTCGGGGAGATCGCCACCGGCGGACCGGAGGTCTTCTACCGCGGGGCCATCGCCAAGCGGATGACCGACTATCTCGGCAAGAACGGCGGCCTGCTCTCCGCCGAGGATTTCGCTGGCCACGCGACCGATCTCTCCGGACCGATCTCCACCACCTACCGCAACCACACGATCTACCAGACCACGCTACCGACGCAGGGGTTGGTCGCGTTGGAGGCACTGAACATCCTCGAGGGGTGGCACATCGGGGGGGACGGGCTCACCGACGCCACCGGCATCCATCTCGGTGCGGAGGCGATCAAGGCCTCGTTCGCCGACCGCAACGCCTACGCCGGCGATCCCCGCACCGGCGACATCCCGCTCGCGACCCTTCTGTCCAAGGAGTGGGCCGCCCAGCGTCGCGCTTCCATCGACCCTGCCCGCGCCGCCGAGGACATCCATCCAGGCACCCTCACGGATTCCCACACCACCTCGCTGAGCGTGGTTGATGCCTCCGGCATGCTCGTCAGTCTCATCTTCTCGATCTCGGACTGGTTCGGCAGCGGGGTCATCGCCGGCGACACCGGCGTTCTCCTCAACAACCGGTCCGGCGACTGCTTCAGCCTCGACCCCGCGAGCCCCAATTGCTTCGCGCCCGGCAAGCGGCCGATGCACACGCTCAACTGCTACCTGATCGCCGAACCCGACGGCACTCCGACCGTCGCCGGGCAGACTCCCGGTGGCGACAACCAGCCGCAATGGAACATCCAGACCATCACCGGGTTGATCGATCGCGGCCTCGACGTGCAAGACGCCGCCGACCAACCGCGCTGGATGGTCTCGCCCGGCACCTACCCAGCGGAACTCGGTGTGCCGCACACACTGAAGGTCGAGTCACGCGTCGGCGAGGACACCATCAACGATCTCCGCGCGCGCGGCCATCGGGTCGAGGTGCTCGGGCAGTGGGGGGCGCGCGGCGCAGTACAGGTGGTCGCCCGGGACCCGGAGACCGGGGTCATCGCCGCCGGGTCAGACGGCCGGAGCGAAGGCTTGGCGATCGGCTATTGATCAACCCCGGCAACGACGCCGGCGAACCGCCTGCCACCCGCTCCGCCGACGGTTCGGCCACGGGCGATCACCATGCAGGTCCGCCACGCTTTGCCGCACGATTCCGCGCGTAGTAGTCCGGCCGCCGGGCGCGCTCTTCCTTGCTGTTCCCGAGATGCTCAACGATCACCCGGTCAGGGCTCGCGAGGAGGAATCCGGCTCGGTGGATCTGCGCGGTGTACCTCCCATCCGCGGGGAGATGAACGCCCGTGCCGTGGTCCGGTTCGTTGCCCCAACGGATGCCGAGGTCACGCACCGTTTGACGGACCACGCTGGTCCCGCCCGTGGTTCCGCTCGGATAGACATGCACCGCGACGCCTCTGCGGCGAAGCCGGACCATGTCATCGGGCTG
>JAPOLF010000069.1 GCA_029977305.1 bacterium
CCCGCCCGAAGCACGTCCCCAAACGGACGTGCATCGCCTGCCGAGAGTCCGAGGCCAAACGTGGCCTCATCCGCGTGGTGCGGACGCCGGAAGGCCCGGTCGAGCTCGACACCACCGGCAAGCGCAACGGCCGAGGCGCCTACCTCTGCCGCCAGCGCTCGTGTTGGGACAAAGCGTTGGCGACCGGTGCGTTGTCGCGGGCGCTCAAGACGGACATCGCACCACACACCATGGCGGCGCTCCGCGAATTCGCGAAGACGCTCCCCGTGGACGAATCACCAGCAGCCGATTCGGCTGGCCCCGCGGACAGCGGAGCGAAGGAGTAAGGGCCCATGACGAACACATTCCAGAGCCGAAGCAGTGGTGGCCGCCGACCCGGCGGTGGCAAAGGCAAGGGCAAGGGCAAGGGTGGCGCCCGGACCGTGGCGCTCCGCCGCGGCGGTCCCATCGAGCGAGAGCCAGTTGGCCTGCCTTCGGTCCTCACCGTCGGTGACCTCGCGCAGAAACTGCAAGCGACGCCGGTCGAGGTCATTGGCGAGCTCATCCGCCTTGGCATGATGGTCAACATCAACGCCCAGATCGACTTCGACACCGCGCAGCGCGTCGCCAGCGCCCTCAACTGGGAGACCTTCGAGGAGGAATCCGCCGAGGTTGTCGCTGCCGAGAAGGACTTCGAGGATCGCCTCCTCGAAGCGGAGATGGACCCCGAGTCCGTCACCCGCCCCCCGGTTGTCACCATCATGGGCCACGTCGACCACGGCAAGACCAAGCTGCTCGACTCCATCCGCTCGGCCAACGTCGCCGAGGGCGAGGCCGGCGGCATCACCCAGCACATCGGCGCCTACCAAGTCGAGACCCATGGCCGCAAGGTGACCTTCCTCGACACCCCGGGCCACGAGGCCTTCACTGCCATGCGTGCCCGTGGTGCGCAGGCCACCGACGTCGCGGTGCTCGTCGTCGCCGCCGATGACGGTGTCATGCCGACCACACGTGAGGCCGTCGCCCACATCCGCTCCGCCAAGGTTCCGCTGGTGGTTGCGGTCAACAAGATCGACCTCCCTTCGGCCAATCCCGAGCGCGTCAAGCAGCAACTCTCCGAGATCGAGGTGATGCCCGAGGAGTGGGGCGGCGACGTCCCCTTCGTCGAGGTCTCCGCCCGTGAGAAACTCGGGCTCGATGACCTCCTCGACGTCATCCTCCTCGTCGCCGACGTCCACGAACTCAAGGCCAACCCCCGCAAGGTCGCCACCGGCGTCGTCATCGAGGCCAAGGTCGATCCCAAGCGTGGCGCCGTCGCCACCGTCCTCGTGCAAGGCGGCACCCTCAACCTCAAGGATGTCGTCGTCGCCGGCACCACCTGGGGCCGCATCAAGGCCATGTTCGACGACCGCGGCCGCAAGCTTCGCCGTGCCGAGCCCAGCACCCCGGTCGAGATCCTCGGCCTCATCGACGTCCCCGAGGCCGGCGATCCCTTCGTCGTCTTCGAGGATGAGAAGGAAGCCCGCGATCTCGCCGAGGCCCGCTCCCAGCAGAAGCGCGCCGAGAAACTCGGCAAGGGCGCGATCCGCCTCGTCGACATGTCCAACCAGATTCAGGCCGGGACCGCTGCCGAGCTCAAGGTCATCCTCAAGGCCGACGTCTCCGGCTCCCTCGGCGCCATCTCCAACGCGCTCCTCAAGCTCAATGAGGAAGTGCCCGATGGCGTCCGCCTCAGCATCACCTTGGCCGGTGCGGGCGGCATCCTGGAGTCCGACGTCAACCTCGCCTCCGCGACCGGGTCGGTCATCATCGGCTTCAACGTCCGCCCGGACGTCGCCGCCAAGCGCGCCGCTGAAGCCCAAGGCGTGGACATCAAGTTCTACAACATCATCTACAACCTGATCGACGAGGTGAAGGCCGCCATGACCGGTCTCCTCGCCCCGATCTTCCAGGACGTCACCGATGGCTACGCGGAAGTCCGCGAGACCTTCAAACTCCCTGGTGGCGATGTCGTCGCCGGCTGCTACGTCCAAGACGGCAAGATCGCCCGCTCCAGCAAGGTCCGCCTGCTTCGCAGCGGCACCGTGATGTGGGAAGGCAGCGTCAAGTCGCTCAAGCGCTTCAAGGACGACGTCCGCGAGGTCGCCATGGGCTACGAGTGCGGTCTCGGACTCGACGGCACCAATGACCTGCAGGTCGGCGACGCCCTCGAGTTCTACCATCGCGAAGAGGTCGCGCGGACCTAGGCACCATCCGGGGGCGGATCCGACCCGCCCCCGATGTCCGCCATCCGCCGCCCCGGAGGTGCACCGTGAGCAGACGATCGCTCCAAGTGGGGGAACTGCTGCGCGAGGAACTGACCGACATCATCCGCCGCGAGGTGAACGATCCCCGACTGGGGTTCTGGTCGATCGTCCGTGTCGAGGTCTCCCCCGACATCCGCACAGCCCGCGTCTACATCAGCGTCCTCGGCACCGATGAAGAACGCCGCAACACCCTCGAGGCACTCGACTCCGCGAACGGCTTCATCCGCCACCACCTCAAGCCCCGCCTGCGCATGCGCCACATCCCGGAATTGGAATTCGTGGAAGATCGCTCCATGGAGCACGCCGATCAGATCGGTCGCGCCCTCCGCCAACTCCAAGACGAACGCCGCACCACCGTGGAAATCGCCGACGCAACCGATCAGAGGGAGGAACGCTCGTGAGCCATTCGTGGACCATCGCTCCGGCTGACGCCAAGGCCGCGCTCGACACCCTGCGCACCGCCAAGGTGGTGCTCATGCCCACCCACCAGAACGTCGATGCCGACGGCCTCTCCACCCCGCTCGCGATGCGCCTCGCCCTCGCCCAGTACGGCATCGATGCCTACCCGGTGATCACCGACGGCGACTTCCCCTCCAACCTCAAGTTCCTCCCCGGCTCCGATGCCGTCCTCGTCTACGGCAAGGACGAGCTTCCGAACTACGACCTCCTTTGCCTCATCGACTGCGCCGATCGCAAGCGGCTCGGCTTCTTCGCCAAGGACGATCCCTCCCGCCTCGATGGCAGCGTCCCCATCGTCAACATCGACCACCACAAAACCAACGACCGCTTCGGCGTCGTCAACATCGTCGAACCGGAGGCCTCGTCCGCTGGCGAACTGGTCACCGAGATCTTCCGCCTCTGGGGCATCGATCTCACCCCGGAGATCGCTCGCTGTCTCATCGCCGGCGTCTACGGCGACACCCTCGGCCTGCGCACCCCCAGCACCACCCCACAGACCATCCGCACCGTCGCCGATCTCGTCGATGCCGGTGCCGACCTCGAACCGGTCGTCGATTGGCTCTTCCGGCTCAAGCCGCGTTCCACCCTCTGCCTCTGGAAGCACGCCCTCCACAACATCAACTGGAACGGCCCCATCATCTGGACCGAGATGACCCGTGACGGCTTCGACGAGTGCGGCGCCGAGATGGCCGAGGCCGAAGGCATCGTCAACTTCCTCTCCGGCACCCAAGGCTCCCGCGTCGCCGTCATCCTCTACCAAGATGAGGATCGCAAGGGCTGGCGCGTCAGCTTCCGCAGCCTTGAGCGCGTCGTCGATGTCTCTGCCCTCGCCGGGAACTTCGGTGGTGGCGGACATCCCCTCGCCGCTGGTTGCCACCTCGAAGGCGGCGAAGCCGAGAAACTCGCCTTCCTCGACAAGGTTGCGGCACTCGTCGCCGCCGCCCCCGCAGGAACGCGTGGCTGATGTCCTCGCGCGCGGGCTCGGGCCTCAACGGCTACCTCGTCATTGACAAGCCAGCCGGCTGGACCAGTTTTGACGTGGTCGCCCGCGCCCGCCGCCTGCTCGGCGAGCGCAAGATCGGCCATGCCGGCACCCTCGATCCCGCCGCCACCGGCGTGCTCCCGCTCGCCGTCGGTACTGCCACCAAGACCCTCGAATACCTCTCCTCTGCCTCCAAGGCGTATCTCGCCGAGGTCGTATTCGGCATCGAGACCGACAGCTACGACATCGACGGCCGCCTGATTCGCCAATCCGATCCCGGCGACATCACCCCCGAGCGTCTCGAGGCGGTCCTCGTCACCTTTCGCGGTGAGCAGACCCAGATCCCCCCGATGCACAGTGCCGTCAAGATCGGTGGCCAACGCCTGTATGATCTCGCCCGTCGTGGTGAGGAGATCGTCCGCACTCCGCGCCCCGTCGTCTTCCATCGCCTCGACCTTCGCGCGTGGGAACCTCCTGTGGCCACCATCTGGATCGATTGCTCCAAAGGCACCTACATCCGCACCCTCGCCAAGGACCTCGGCGATGCCCTCGGCTGCGGTGCCCACCTCGGGAATCTCGTCCGCTACCGCACTGGCCCCTTCCACCTCTGTGAGGCGTGGACCATGACCGACCTCGCCGATTCCGCCCTACCCGAGGCGTGGCCCGACATCGCCCTCCATCCTGACGCCGTCATCCAAGATCTCCCCGCTCTCCTCCTCGACGCGGGCGAGGCTATCGCGTGGCGGCAGGGCAAGACCATCCTCACCGCCGCCCCCGCGGAGGGAGAGTGCCGCGCCTATGCGGAAGACGGCGAATGGCTCGGCATCGGCCGCGCCGAACCCGATGCCCGCGGCTGGCATCCGGCCAAGGTCGTCCCGGGAGCCGCGGCATGACCCCACGACCGAGTGTCGCCACCATCGGCACCTTCGACGGCGTCCACATCGGCCATCAATGGCTGCTCAAGCACGTCGTCGACGAGGCCCGCCTGCGTGACCTCGAGGCCGTCGCCATCACCTTCGAACCCTCGCCGCTGAAGATCCTCCGCCCCGACGCCTTCCTCGGCCTCATCAACGACCACACCATCCAAGAGCGCCAACTCCTCGCAACCGGCATCGACCGCGTCGTCTGGATCCCATTCACGAAAGAAGTGGCTGCCACCCCACCCGACGAGTTCATGGCTGACCTCGTCGCCAAGACCAACCTGCGCCATCTCGTCGTCGGCGAGGATTTCGCCCTTGGCCGCGGCCGCGCCGGTGACATCACTCGCCTCCGCGAGATCGGCACCACCCTCGGCTTCACCGTCGAGGCCCTTCCGCGGCAGAACTTCGGCGAGGAGCACGTTAGTTCCACCGCCATCCGCCAAGCCATCCTCGATGGCGACGTCGCCAAGGTGCGCCGCCTCCTCGGACGCCCGCTTCGCCTCGAAGGCGAGGTCATCCACGGCAAGAAACTCGGCCGCACCATCGGCTTCCCGACCGCCAACGTCCTGCCACCGGAGGGCATGGTCCCCCTCGCCGATGGCATCTACGCCGCGTGGGCGTGGCTCCCGGGGGACACCGCCCCGCGTCCTGCCATCACCTACGTCGGCAAGCGTCCCACCGTCAACACCGGCGACCGCGTCGTCGAGACCCACCTGCTCGACTTCGACGGCGACCTCTACGGTCAGCACCTCGAAGTCGACCTGCTCGAGCATCTCCGCCCGGACGCGCAGTTCAACTCCCTGGAAGAACTCGTGGCGCAGATGCAGATCGATCGCCGAGGCGCGCAGGCCGTCCATGCCCGCGAGCGAGCAGGGTAGGGGAGCCTACTGCCCGAGCCGCAGGGTGACCCAGAGCAGCAGCGTCATCGCGAAGCCGCCGATCGCCGGACCGACCATCCCGGCCTTCATCCCCCAGAACGCCAACCCGACCGGGAAGAGCATCGGGATCAGCGCCGAGAGCAGATTCCCCATCGAATCCATGCCGCTCCCGAACACCGTCTGCTGCCACACGACCAATACGGCCACCACCACCATCACCCAGAACAGGATTGTGGCCCACTGTTTGCGCGAGAAGCTCATTGTGACTCGGTCTCCTTTGTGGCGCTCCGCGGGTGCACTAGCGAACCCCGCCCACCACCATGGCGATCAAGAGCAATCCGACGATGATCCGGTAGGCGATGAACACCGCGGTGCTCGCATGCTGCAGGTATCGCAGCAGCCACCAGATCGCAAGGAATCCACTCACTCCGGACACCAGAATGCCGATCAGCATCGCGCTCAGTTCCGATGCCGGCACCCCCGTTTGCACCAGTTCCAGCAACCCCTTCAGCCCCGCCACGGCGATGATCGGCACCCCCAACAGAAACGAGAATCGCGCCGCATCAGCGCGTTGGAAATTGCGGAACAGCCCCGCCGTGATGGTCGCGCCCGAGCGTGACACACCCGGGATCAGGGCCAACGCCTGCGCCGTCCCGATCACCAATGCATCAGTCGTCGTCGCGCTCTTGATCGGCCGCAGGTGGCGTGCAACCCGCTCCGCGATCCACAGCGCGATCGCCAACGCGATCATCGCCACCGCGATGAAGATGATCGCCCGGTTCGTCGTCACCCCGCCGCCTTGGTAGAACTCGTCGATCGCCGACGCCCCGATCAGCCCGATCACCACCCCCGGCACCGTGCCGATCGCCAGGAGCAACGCCAATCGGCCGTCGGTGTCACTCTCGCTGTGCAGCGTCGCGACCGGTCGCCGCAACGCCCGCGGCAGCGCCTTCACCATGCCCAGCAAGTCTCGCCAGAAGTAAATCAACACCGCTGCAAGTGTTCCCAGGTGCAATGCGGCATCAAACGCCAAACCCGGCGCTGGCCATCCCAGCAGCCACGGCACGATGATCAGGTGCGCCGACGACGAGATCGGCAGGAACTCCCCCAGCCCCTGCACCAGCCCCAACACGATCGCCTGCAGAATGCTCACGACCCTTGCCTTTCTCCTGCGACCGACGCGCCCCCGGCGGTCACTCCGGACCGAGTTCCGCTCGCCAGTCTCCACCACGCGATGGCGCCCACGACGGTCACCGGGAACCACAGCACCGCGTGCACCAGCAACGCATACGACAGCGCGATCTCCCGCGGCACGTGCAGCGCCCCATCGACCGCGAGCATCACGCCTGCTTCGAACGTGCCCACATACCCCGGCGCCGCGGGCACCAGTGTCGCCAGGTTCGCCACGCCCGTCGTCAGCACCGCACCCGGAACCGTCATCGCCCCGCTCAAGGGCTCGCCGAAGCCCCGTGCCACGAACCAGTACACCGACGCCTCACAGAGCCACGCAACGATCGACAACCCAACCGCCTTGGCCAGATCGCCGCGCCGCGACAGCGTCCCGAGCCCCTCGAGGAACCCCGCCACCAGTTGGCGCATCGACGCCTCGAGGTGATCCGGCAGCGGCCGCACCAGCAGGTCGAGCAAGCGCTCGCGCAAGGCCCCACCGCGAATCATCAACCCGAGCAGGATGATCGCAAACGCGAACACCAGAGCAGCCAACGTCGCCACGCGCCGCAGTTCCGGTGTCGACGATACCGCCCGCATCGCCAGCAACAAGAACCCGAGCATCGTCAGCCCGTCCAGCAGCCGCTCGATCGCGATCGTCGCCACCGCCGCCGACTTCCGCACACCGTACCGCCCGTTCAGCAGGTACGCCCGCACGATCTCGCCGGTCCGCAACGGCAGGATGTTGTTCGCGGTGTACCCCGCGAGCACCACCGGCGTCACGTCTGCCCCGCTCAGCGGCTGCACCGGCTCCAGCAACACCGACCACCGCACCGCCCGCAGCCACACCCCGATCGCGAACGCCACCAGAGCCGGCACCAACCACCAGAGGTCGACCTGCTGCAGCGTCGCCCACACCGTGCGCGGGTTCTGTCCGCGGAATGCCAGCACCAGGAAGAACACGCTGATGCCGACCCCGACCCAGGTCTGCCAGCGTCTCGCCGCCCCACGTCGCGGCAGGGCATGCTCGTTGTCGGGGATGCCTGAACCCATCCGCCCAGTCCGCGTTCGACATGCTGTCGCCCGCGCGGGCGGCATCGGGAGGGGAGTATAGCCCTCCACGTCCTGCCCATGACGTTCGCGACCCTCCCGCGTACCATGATCCCAGCGACCGTCGTATCCCACCCGCCAACCGCGTCACCCGCGGTGGAGGTCCCAGAGTGACCGTCGACCGCCCAATTGGCACCCCGCCAACCGAGGCCCTCTCCCCGATGCGCTTCCGCGTCGGTGGGATGGATTGCGCCGATTGCGCCCGCACCGTCGAACGCGTCGTTGCCGATCTCCCCGGAGTCGCCACCGCCACCGTGAACTTCGCCGCCGGCACCCTCGAGGTCACCCCTTCTGCTAATACCGATGTCGACCCGATCCGCGTTGCCAGCGCCGTTTCCCGCGCTGGGTATGTCGCCACCCCCGCCGGCACTCCTGTTGAAGTCGTCCCGTGGTGGCGCCATCGCCAACTGATGCCGGTCCTCCTCGGCATCCTTCTCGCCGTGATCGCCGCGGTGCTCGATCAACGCGGCCTTCCCCGGCCGGTGGTCGGTGCGCTCTACACCATCGCCATGCTCATCGGTGGGTGGCGCTTCGGTCGTGCCGCCCTCGAGGCGGTGCGCGTGCGCCGCATCGATATGAACGTCCTGATGACGCTCTCCGCCATCGGCGCCGTCATCCTCGGCGAATGGGCCGAAGGCGCCTCGGTGGTCCTCCTCTTCGCCCTCGGCAGCACGGTGCAGGCCATCGCCTTCGATCGGACCCGGGCTGCTGTGTCGGCCCTCCTCAATCTCACACCCGCCACCGCCACCGTCCTTCGCGACGGCGAGGAGCGTCTCACCCCGACCACCGATCTCCATCCCGGCGATCGCCTGCTCCTTCGCCCCGGCGAACGTCTCGCCGCCGACGGCATCATCCTCGCAGGGTCCACGTCGCTCGATCTCTCCGCCCTCACCGGCGAGGCCGTGCCCGTCTTCAAGCAGGTGAGCGACACCGTCCTCGCGGGTTCCCTCAACGGCTCCGGCACCATCGAGGTCCGCGCCACCCGCACCGGCCAGACCTCCACCCTCGGCCAGATTCTCGAGCGCATCGAGCAGGCACAGGCCAGCAAGGCCCCTGCCCAGTTGCAGGTCGATCGCTTCGCCGCGATCTACACGCCGGCCGTCGTCGTCGCCGCCATCGCCCTCGGCCTGCTCGGGTCGCTCGTCACCAACGATCCCCACACGTGGGTCTACCGCGCCCTCGTGCTGCTCGTGATCGCCTGTCCCTGTGCCTTGGTGATCTCCACTCCCGTCAGCATCGTCTCCGCCCTCGGCGCCGCCACCAAGCGCGGCATCCTCGTCAAAGGCGGAGCTGCCCTCGACGCCGCTCGGTCATGCACCGTGGTCGCCTTCGACAAGACCGGCACCCTCACCACGGGCCGACTCACCCTGCAGGCCATCGCCCTCACCCCTGCAGCCGCGACCTACGGTGACGAAGCCTCAATCCTCGCTCTCGCGGCCGCGGTCGAGACTTACTCCGAGCATCGCGTCGCCCGCGCTGTCGTTGCCGCTGCGCATGAGCGATCGCTGATGATCCCCGCAGTCGCCGATTTCGTCGCCATCCCCGGCAAAGGCGCCCGCGCCCGCGTCGGCACCCACCACATCGTCATCGGCAGCCCCCGCTTCGCCGCCGAACTCGCCCCACATGCATCGCCTGCCGTGACGATCGCCCCGACCCTCACCCCACTGGTGGTGCTGATCGGCGATGCCCCGGAATCGCTCACCCCCGTCGCCATCCTCGGCGTCGGCGACACCATCCGTCCCGATGCCGCCGCCCATCTGTCACGCCTGCGAGCCCTCGGCATCACGCGTGTCGTCGTGCTCACCGGGGATGTCTGTGCCGTCGGTCAGGGCGTCGCCTCAGCCGTCGCCGCCGACGACCTCCGCTGCGAACTCCTCCCAGAGGACAAGGCCGCCGCCATCACGGACCTCCGCGCTCGCCACGGCAACGTCATCATGGTCGGCGATGGCATCAATGACGCCCCCGCCCTAGCCGCCGCCGATGTCGGCATCGCCATGGGCCTCGTGGGCACCGATGT
>JAPOLF010000006.1 GCA_029977305.1 bacterium
GGGTGAGAATTCGGACGACAGCGCCATGAGCCCGCCCGGGCGGCAGCCCAACGACGCCGCCACGATCGAGGCGGACGTCCAGCGATCTCTTTGGGCGTTCACCGAGGGATGGAGCGAGTCCCGCAGGCGCACCCTGCGAGATTCCCTGCGCCCATCGCACTCTGGTTCACCAGCGGATACGCCGCACGGATCATGCTCGCCGCCCGCGACAACGGTCCCGTCGTCCCCGTCAGCCAATGCGCCAACGTCGTGGGTTGCAGCGGCCGATCCTCGCCGTAGCCCGGCATGATGGTCAGCGTGTGGTTCCCGGCGAAGGTGATCATCGTCAGGCGCAGGTGATCGATCGCGCCGAGCGTTTCCAGCAATCCGTCACGCAGCAAGAGCCGCATCGCCGTCGCCGCGGTTTCCGCCTGCGATCGCGCCACCCCGCCTGCACCGGCCGCCTCGGGAGAGGTCAGGGCGTCGAGCAGGGTATCGAACGCCGCGACCAGCGCCGTCACCCCATCATCCTCAGGCGCCGCTCCGGAGCGCACCCCGTCCCACGCGGTCAACACGGCTTGCGCCACTGGTTCATCAAAGACGTCCTCGTCGCGCAGCATCACCACATGCGCACCGACGACATCGCCGATCGCCTGCCACAGCGAGCCGGTAACCAAGGCGGAGGGGGTAGCGCTCAACGATCGCTCCTCAAACAACGAACGGGACACGGACACATGCTACCAATCCCCGCATTCATCGGGGCCATTCCTTGACCCTCCGCCGATCCGCAACGTAGCATCGGAAACGACAGCATCGGAAAGGATTCCCCGGATGATCCCGAAGAACTTCCCCGGTCGCGGCAAAGTCGCCGTCCTCAAGACGCGTCCGGAAACCGTCCTCGAGGACACCGCCGAGGTCATGCGCCTCGCTGGTGCTGAGGCTGCTCTGCCCACCGATCACGACACCATCCTCAAGATCAACATCTCCTGGCAGACGTGGTATCCCGCCTGCAGCACCACCCCGTGGCAGCTCGAGGGGGTCATCCGCGAACTGCAGCGCGAAGGACACAAGAACCTCATCGCCGCCCACAACGCCACCGTCGTCGTCAACGCCCGTGTCGGCGAGCGCAACAACAAGCACATCGACGTCACCGACCAGTACGGCCTTGCCAACGTCCACCTCTACGAACCCCAGGTCGAATGGGTCACCTACCAGCCGAAGGAGCCCTTCCTCGTCCTCGACCAAGTCTTTCCGGAAGGGGTCAAAGTTCCGAAGATGTTCTACAACCGGAACATCGTCCAGCTCCCCACCGTGAAAACCCACGTCTTCACCACCATCACCGGGGCCATGAAGAACGCCTTCGGTGGTCTCCTCAGCGAGCGCCGCCACCTCACTCACCCCGTCATCCATGAGACCCTCGTCGATCTCCTCCAGATCCAGCAGGACATCCACAGCGGGCTCTTCGCGGTGATGGACGGCACCTTCGCCGGGGATGGCGCAGGTCCCCGCGCGATGCGCCCCCATGAGAAGGACATCCTCCTCGCCAGCGCCGATCAGGTCAGCATCGACGCCATCAGCGCCAAGATGCAGGGCTTCGATCCGATGTCGCTGCCCTTCATCCGCATCGCCCACGAGAAAGGGCTTGGCATCGGAGATCCCAAGGACATCGAGATTGTCGGCCACGACATCTCGCTCGAGGATTGGAAGTTCGTGAAAGAGGACACCTTCGCCTCAAAGGGCCAGCACCTCATCTACCACGGTGCTCTCAAACCCCTCGAGAAGCCGCTCCTCCACACTCCTCTCGTGCCGTGGAGCTTCTTCGCCTCGAACTTCTATCACAACGTCTACTGGTATCCCGTGGTTGGTCGCAAGCGCGTGATCGAGGCGCTCGACACGAAGTGGGGACGCCTGTTCCAAGGCTACGGCGACGGCACCGTCGTCCTCCCCGGCCCAGAGGCCAAACCCACCGCCATCGCTGCCGCTGGCGCGGTCGGCATGATCGCCGCTGCGGCATTCGCGGTGAAGTCGCTGCGGAAGGGCTAAACTTGCCGCATACGGGCACAGGATCCGGCTGAGCCGGGTAGGAGAGGAATGATCGTGGTCAGCATTCATGAAATCGTCGGCGGTCTGGTGGTTCTCGCGTTCTTGGTCTTGGCGATCTTGAACCTCCTCCAGGCGATGGGCAAATCCATCTCCGTCGTCCGGCCGATCTCGATGATCGCAGGCGGTCTGTTGATCCTCCAGTACGTCCTCGGCTTCCTGCTCATGGGACAGGGGCTTCGCAACAGCAATCTCCACTATGGTTTTGCGCTCTTGGCGATCGTCACCGTTGGCGCTGAGCACATGCTTGGCAGCAAGCCCGGCAAGGGCATGGCGGTCTTTCTCGCCACGGCCGCGAGCTTCGTCCTCGTTCTCCTCGCCTACCTCTATGGCATGCGCGGAATGGGTCCTGCTGAAGCCGCGATGCTCGTCCGCTAGTGCTCCCTCGCCGGATTCGTGATCGCGTCGCCCAAGGCGAGATCGTCCTGCTCGATGCCGCCATGGGCTCCGACCTCGATCGCCGAGGTCTCGCCACGACCCTGCCGCTCTGGTCCGCCCTCGGGCTGATCGAGCGGCCGGATCTGGTCCGCGAGATCCACGCCGACAACCTCCGCGCCGGTGCCGATGTGATCATCACCGACACCTTCCGCACCACCGGGCGCACGCTTACCATCGCCCGTCTCGATCCCGCCGAGGCTCGCCGCCTCGATACCCTCGCGGTCGAACTCGCGATCCAAGCCCGCGAGCTCACCGGAGTCGCATCTGCCCTCGTCGCCGGCTCCATCGCCCCCCTCGAGGACTGCTACTCCCCCGACCTCAGCCCTGACCCCGACACCGCTCGCCGTGAGCACCTGGCTCAGGCTGCGAACCTTGCCGATGCCGGGGCTGATCTCCTGATGATCGAAACCATGCCGCTCATCCGCGAGTCCGTTGTCGCCCTCGACGCCGCCCGCTCCGTCGGCATGCCCGCCACGATCGGCTTTGTCTGCGCCCCACTTGAACCAGGCCAGCCGGTGCGTCTTCTCAGCGGCGAGACCCTCGCGTCTGCCGTGGCCGCCGTCTCCCCGTTCTCGCCCGAGGCGATCCTCGTCAATTGCTGCGCCGCCCCGATCGTTGAAGCCGCCATGCGCGAACTCGCTGACCTCACCGATCTCCCCTACGGCGGGTATGCCAACAGCGGCATCGTCGACGACGCCGTCGGTTGGCTACCCGATCCGGATGTCGACGGCGACCGCTTCGCCCGCGCAGCCGCCGCGTGGCTCGATGCGGGAGCCACCATCATCGGTGGCTGTTGCGGCACCCACCCGGCCCACACCGCCGCCCTCCGCGCCATGATTGACCGTCGGACTGCCTAGACCTCCGTCGGTTGCTAAGATCACCCCATAGCCGCGCGTGCGCGACGAGGGATGATCACCATGGCCGGAGACTTGCTGCTCGGCATCGACATCGGCACTTACAGCTCGAAGGGCGTCCTTTGCCGACCCAACGGCGATGTCGTCGCCACCGCCACCATCGAGCACGAACTCAGCCTGCCGCGTCCCGGCTGGGCCGAGCACGATCCCGACGCCACGTGGTGGGGCGAGTTCGTCGGCCTCACCAAGGCGCTTCTTGCCCAAGGCTTCTCCGGCGCCGATGTCAAAGCGGTTGCCGTGAGCGCGATCGGCGCTTGCCTGCTCCCCGTCGATCGCGATGGCAACGCGCTCCGCCAAGGCATCCTCTACGGTATCGACACCCGCGCCACCGAGGAGATTGATGCCCTCAACCGCCAGTTCGGCGAAGCCCCCATGTTCGACCTCTCCGGCATGGCCCTCACCTCACAGGCCATCGGCCCCAAAATCCTCTGGATCAAGAACCACGAGCCGGAGGTGTATGCCAAGGCGCATCGCTTCATCGCCGCGTCGTCATACATCGTCCTCAAACTCACCGGCGAGTTCGTGATGGATCACCACACGGCCTCGTACTACAACCCGCTCTACGATCTCCGCGGCCTGTGCTGGGACCCGCGCTTCGCCGGCCCCATCGTCGAACTTGATCGCCTGCCGAAACTCCTCTGGGCGACCGAGATCGCCGGTCACGTCACCCCCGAGGCGTCCGTCGCCACCGGCCTTGCCATCGGCACTCCCGTCACCGCTGGCACCGTCGATGCCGCTGCCGAGGCGATCAGCGTCGGGGTTGTCGAACCCGGCGACATGATGGTGATGTACGGCACCACCATGTTCTTCATCCACGTCACCGGCAACCCGGTGCCCGACGAGCGCATGTGGTCCACCGCATATGTCATCCCCGGCACCTACAGCATCGACGGTGGGATGTCGACCACCGGCGCTCTCACCCGCTGGTTCCGTGATCAGCTCGGCCAGCCCGAAATGGCTGCCGAAGCCGCCGGCGGCCCCAACGCCTACGCCGCCCTCGCCGAGATGGCCGCAAGCGTGCCCCCCGGATGTGAAGGTCTCATCTGCCTCCCGTACTTCGCCGGCGAGCGCACCCCCATCAACGACCCCGACGCCCGCGGCATGTATGTCGGCCTCACCCTGACCCACACTCGTGCCCACCTCTATCGGGCCAGTCTCGAGGGGACTGGGTACGGCGTCCGCCACAACCTTGAGACGATGGACGCCATGGGCGCCACCCCGAAGCGCCTCGTCGCCGTCGGCGGCGGCGCGAAGAACCCGCTCTGGCTTCAAATCGTCTGCGACACCACCGGTGTCCCACAGGACGTGCCCGAGCGCACCATCGGCGCGTCGTACGGCGACGCCTTCCTCGCCGGTTGGGCAACGGGGTTGGTGGACGGCATTCCCGCCCTCAAGCGCGACTGGGTCGTCCTCGCGCAGCAATACAAGCCTCGCCCGGCCGAAGCCGCCATCTACGAGAATTACTACCCGATTTACCGCTCACTCTACGAATCGACCAAGTCCCAAATGCACGATCTCGCCCGCCTCGGCCGAGAGTCGATCTGACGAATCACACAAGGCAGATGATTCAGGGCGAAGTTACTGGAACACCTCGCCAAGTGCCGCGATTGCGGCATCAGTATGCCCAGCCGCACGCAGCGGTTCCACGATATCGCGCTCGAGTTGTGGCACGTAACAGACGATCAGATCGCCTCCCTCTGCGCCGGGAATGATTTCCACCTCGCCGATCGCCGCCGGCAAGATGCACGACTCAGCCCGCTCCAGCACGCACTCGCCGCCGCTCCACCGCAACGTGACCGCTGCCCCAACATTCGAGAGTGTCACGCAACGCTCTGGATGGCTCGGCTCGACATGCGTATCGGCCAGCGTCCACCGCTCGATCGCGAAGTGCTTGCTCGCCGCACCGATCACCAGCCGATTGCCGCTCCCGTCAGCTGCTCGCGCCAACCCCGGATTCGGCTTCGGCACGTAGTGCTGCTTGAGTTCCGCCAGCGTCTTGGTGATGTTCTCGTCCCACGTCGCCTCGTCGAGGCGATTCCCCCAGATGTCCACCGGCATCACGTTCTGCCCGAGGTCGCTTGTCTGCTGCACCTCGAAAATCAGCGTGTCCGGTCCGAAGGAATGCAAAATGCATCCTGGAACATAGACCGTGTCCCCCGGCTGCAACGGCCACTCGAACATCACCCGCCGGTAATCTTCGTCCTTGAACGCCGCCCGCAACTCCGCGTCCGACATCCCCGGCTTGATCCCGGTCAGAATCGTCGTCCCCGGTGCACACCAGAGAATGTGCCACGCCTCGGTCTTGCCATTCGGCTCGCCGTGGAGTCGAGCCGCCGTCTCGTCGTCCGCATGAAGGTGCACCGGCAGCATGTGCGACGCGTCGAGGAACTTGTCGAGAATCGGGAAATGCGGCCCGGTGTACCCGCGTCCCACCAATCCGTCCGGATGTTCCCGCACCAGATCGTTCAGCAGGCGACCCGCATACGGTCCGCGCGTGATCGTCGCCCGCGCGTCCTTCTGGTCCGAGATCTCCCACGTCTCGGAGACCCGCCCCTCGGCCGGCACCCCGGTCTTGGCGAGCATCTCCGGAATCAATCGCTCCCCGAACGCGTAGGTCCGGATGTGCACGCTGCAGAACACCGGAGACCAGTCCATCGGAGTCCTCCTACCGGGAGACCGCGCGCCGCATCGCGTCCATCGCCTCGGCCACCGACTGTTCGTCATTGAAGATCGCCGAACCGGCCACAATCGTGTCCGCCCCGGCCTCCACCGCCCGGTGCACGTTGCCCGCCTTGATCCCGCCGTCCACTTCGAGGGCACAGGTGGGATTCCGCCGATCGATCATCTCCCGCACGCGGGCAATCCGATCGAGGGCGCCCGGAATGAAGCTCTGTCCGCCAAAACCGGGGTTCACGCTCATCACCAGCACCTGCCGCACCATCGGCAGCACCTCTTCAAGCATCACCAGTGGCGTCGCCGGATTCAGCGTCACGCTTGGTGCCGCGCCATGTTCCTCGATCAAGCGCAGCGTGGAGTAGAGGTGGGTGTCGGCCTCGACGTGCACGGTGATCACATCCGCTCCGGCCGCAGCAAACTCCGCCACCCACCGACCCGGATCGACCATCATCAGATGCACATCGATCGGCAGTGACGTTCCGCGCCGCGTCGCCTCGAGAATCGGTAGGCCGATCGAGATGTTCGGCACGTACTGACCGTCCATCACATCGACATGGATGAAGTCCGCACCTGCGGCCTCGGCATCCGCCAACTGCTGCCCGAGGTGGAGGAAATCAGCAGCGAGAATCGATGGGCCGATCCGAATCGGTCGATGGCTCACCTGTCCGCCCTTTCGCTGCTGGTGCCTGCCGTGGCCCCCACGCGCCGATGATAGCAGCGTGTCCCACCCCGAGGGCTATACTCGACGCAACGCCGCGCCGTCGCTCTGGGGAGTCCACGCCCAACGTGACCAATCCACTGGACCGCTTCGAATCAGCCGTCGAGCGCCTCTTCGAAGGGGGCGTCGGCAAAGTCTTCCGCTCATCGGTTCAACCCGCGGAGATCGGCCGCAAACTCGAACGCGCCATGGTCTCCTCGACCCACGTCAGCATGGACGCCACCATCGCCCCCAATGACTATCGCGTCACCATGTGCCCCGACGATCTCGATGCCTTCGCCGATTTCCTCCCGGCCCTTGCACGGCACCTTGAGTCCTGCCTCGCCGACATCGCCACCGAGCGACGATTCACCCTCCTCGATCGCCTGCACGTCGACCTGCTGCCCGATCCCGCCCTCCCGCGCCGGGCCATCACCGTGGAAACCGCGTTCACCGAATCCACTGAACCGGAATCCCCACCGGTGCACCCCGTGAGAACCGTCCCGCGCATTGCCCGCCTCCGTGTCCTCAATGGCCCACAAGTAGGGCAGGAGTTGCCGCTGCGCGCCCCGCTCGCCACCATCGGCCGCGCCGCCGACAACGACGTCGTCCTCATCGCCGATGACGTTTCCCGCTACCACGCCCGGATCGACATCGCCGGTGGGGAGTACCGCCTCACCGATCTCGGCAGCACCAACGGCACCAGCGTCAACCGTCGACCCGTCTCCTACACGCTGATCTTCCCCGGCGACGAGGTCCAGTGCGGATCCGTCCAACTCCGGCTTGTCGCCGCCGAGACCCGCTGACCGTGTCCCTCGGCGGTTGGGATCTCACCCCAGACGAGGTGCTCTATCTCGTCCTGCGCGTCGCCCTGATCGCCTTGATCCTCCTCTTCATCGTGATCGTGGTGCGCATCTCCGTCCGAGAACTCGCCGCCCTTGCCTCCGCCTCGGCCCGCCGGGTGCCGGTTGCCGATGCCCCCGCCACCGGGAACGTTCCCGGGATGCTCGTCGTCCTTGACGGTGGGAGATCCGGCATCCCGTCCGGCTCGGCCTGGCCGCTGGTCTCGCCGTTGTCCATCGGGCGACGCACTGGTTCAGACGTCTGGATCGACGATCCCTTCCTCTCTGCCAATCACGCGGAGATCGTCGAAGACGGCGGGGAATGGTGGATTCGGGACACCGCTAGTACCAATGGCACGGTCCTGAATGGGACTCCTGTCGCCGCGCTGACGATGATCCGCGTCGGTGACATCGTAGAATTGGGTGATGTCCGGCTTCAGGTCGCCCGCGACTGAACGTTCGCGGCCTGACGACCTTCTTGGGGTGCACCGCCTTGCGGCAATCGGCTTCGCTGCCACCAGCATTGATCGTCGGTGACGACGCCTCAGCGGCCTCCGCGCCGGGCGGAGAGCGGCTTGCCCGATTCTTCCGCCGCGCGGTGATCACCGCCGGGATTATCCTCATCGTCGTTGGCGTTGGACTGCTCGTCTTCCGCGCCACCTATCGCGATCGCGTCTACCCCGGCGTGCGCGTTGCCGGTGTCGAGATTGGCGGCATGTCCCGAGAGGAGGCGATCGCCGCGGTATCGCCAGCTCTTCACACCTTCGATGCCGGGTCGCTCACCTTCACCCTCGATGGCCAGCAGTGGAGCGTCCCCTACACCGAGGTCGGCGTCTCCGTGAACCCCGAGGCGGTCGTCGACGCCGCCTTCGCCATTGGACGAGACGGCTCCGCCGCGGAGCGCATCGCCGACACGGTGGACACCCTCCGCGCCTCCACCGACCTCCCAGCCCCGGTCCAACTCGACGCAGCCGCGCTGAACGCCTGGCTCGACACCCTCGACGCCCAACTCAGCGAGACCCCCAAGGACGCTTCTCTCGCCATCGTCGATGGCAACATTCAAGTCACCTCTGATGTCAGTGGCTACCTCATCGATCGTGAGGCGGTGAAAGCGCACGTCATCGAGGACATCGCCGTGGCAGGGCCTGAGACCGCGATGCTCCCGGTGGTGGTCACCGCGCCGAACGTGACCGTCGACGACCTCCAACCCAAGGTCGAGCAACTCCACCTTGCCCTCTCGGTCCCCGTCCAAGTCGTCGGCAACGGCGGCACCTGGACCCTCCCGCCGACCGAGCTCGGCACCTTCGTCACGCAGCAGCAGGTGACCCTCCCCGACGGCACCCAGTCGATCGAATTCGGCATGGACCTCCCTGCCCTCACCGCCTGGCTCGACGAGAAGATCGCCCCGTCAATCGAAACTGAGGTAACTGACGCCGAGGTCGCCTGGGGCAGTAACGGCCTCTACGCCGTCACCCCGAGCTCCGATGGCGTCACCTTGGACACCACGGCGCTCGCCGGACTCGTCGCCGAAAGCTTCTTCGGTGCCCACGGTGTGGTTGAGGCCCCGATGGAAGTCGCCAAGCCCACCATCGACAGCGACAACCTCCAAGCGCTCGGCATCACAACCCTGCTCAGCACCGGTACCTCCATCTACGCCGGTTCGAGCGATGGCCGCTCCCACAACGTCGAGGTCGGCGCCCGGCTGCTCAACGGCTATCTCGTCCCGCCCCACGGTGAGTTCTCGTTCAACGATGCCATCGGCTACATCTCCGAGGATGCTGGCTTCGTCGAGGCGCAGGTCATCGCCGGCGAGCGCATCGGCAAGGATGTCGGCGGCGGCATCTGCCAAGTCTCCACCACCGTCTTCCGCGCCGCGTACCTCGCCGGCATGCCGATCACCGAGTGGTGGCCGCACCGCTTCCGCATCGCCTTCTACGAGGAGAACGGCTGGACCCCCGGACTCGACGCCTCCATCCTCCAACCCAGTGACGATCCCGCCACCTGGGACGACTTCCGCTTCGAAAATCCCACCGACCACTGGCTCCTGGTTGAGTCGTGGACGGATGGCGCCTCGGTGGTCGTCAACCTCTACGGACCGGAGACCGGGTGGGAGGTCATCAGCGACGGCCCGATGAGTGGTCAGAAATTCCAGATGCTCCCCGATGAGGAAGTGGTCGATGCCGAACTTGAGCCTGGTACCGTCAATCAGGTGCAGCAGGCAGCCATCGGCGAAGAGTTCTCCTACTACCGCACCGTGAAAGACGCCAACGGTGACGTCCTCTGGGAGCGCAGCTTCTACACCAAGTTCTACCCGAAGGGGAATATGTGGAAGGTGAGCCCGGACATGAAGGGCCTCTCTCCCTATGACCCAGATCGCGAGTTGCCGCCCTTGGAAGATGACGGCACCGGCGAAACAGCGGCTGATGGTGCATCTGCCGGTGGCTACGTCGATCCCGTCACCGGCGAATGGGTCGAGCCGGAGCACAGCAGCGTTTCCTTCGGCTTCGTCGACCCGGTCACCGGCATCTGGGTCGATGCCGGCAATGGCGGATTCGTCGATCCCAGCACCGGCCAATGGGTCGATGCCACCGGTGGCGGCTGGGTCGATCCCCGTACTGGCGATTGGGTCGATGCCTCCACCGGCGGGTGGGAGGATCCCGTCACCGGTCAGTGGGTGCAGCCGGGTCCCGGGGAATGAGCGACGGCGCATGAATCATTACCCCCCCTTCGACCCCGCCATCGGGCGCATCCCCGGTTCCTTCTCGCTCGTGCTGCCTGCCCACAATGAACAAGAGAACATCGGCCCCGTGATCCGCCGCGCCGTCGAGGTCCTCCCGCATATCGTCGACACCTTCGAGATCATCGTCGTCGACGACGGCAGCCGCGATCGCACCGCTGAGGTGGTCACCGCCCTCGCCACGGAAGACCCACATGTCCGGCTGATCCGCCATCCGAAGAACCTCGGCTACGGCGGTGCGGTGACCACCGGCATCGAGGCCAGCACCGGCGACTTCGTGATGTTCATGGACAGCGATCGCCAATTCGACATCGCCGACCTGCGCTTACTGTCTTCCTTCGTCGGGGAGTACGACATCGTCGCTGGCTTCCGTCTCGAGCGCAATGATCCGCTCCATCGCCGCGTCTTCGCCGAGATCTTCAACGTCGTGGTCCGCCTCCTCTTCGGCGTCCACCTGCGTGACATCGATTGCGCGTTCAAGGTCTTCCGCGGCGATCTCGTGCGCGGCCTCCGTCTCGAATCTCCCGGCGCCCTCATCAACACCGAGATGCAGGCCAAACTCCGGCGGCAGGGCGCGTCGCTGATGCAAGTCGGCGTCCACCACTACCCGCGCATCGCCGGCGAGGCGACCGGGGGCAATCCGCGCGTCATCCTTCGCGCGATGCGAGAGACACTCGCGCTGTGGTGGCGCATGCACACGTACACGCCGCCACCCGCGGCACCCGCCCCGCGTGGACCCTATCTCTTGGGCGATGCCGTAGTGGTGGGTGGGGTCGTTGTCGGGCTGACGCTGGTCTCCGCATTCTGGGAGATCATCCGCCGAGGCAGGCGCCGCACATCCTGACCTGCATCAGGGGCACCAGTCGGGCTACGCCGCGCGATGCGCGCGCTGCGTCTTTCGCGTCCGCAACTCGCGCGCGATGTCCGAAAAGTCGGCCGCGGGGATCACCTGACGTCGCAGCGCGCTCGCCAACTCCGGCACCCGCATGTCGTCTAACAGCAACCCATTGCGTTGCGACACCATGCGGTCCGAGATGAACAGCGGGGCGTCCCCCGGTCGATCCGCGAGTACCGCCACCACATCAGATCCGGTGAGCAGGCCAGACACGTTGATCTCCCCGCCGAGATACTCGTTCCGCACAGCCACCACCTCGATCGCCGCTCCGGAATGCGCGTTGAATCGTGCTGCCGCTTCCCGCATCGTCGGCTCGATCAACGTGCCGCAAGCGATGGTCGCCGCCATCCCCTCCAACGTGCCCGTCTTCGCCCGCCGCAGGTAGCCGTCCAACCGATCGAGGAAGTGGCGGGTGATCCCGATCCCATCCTCGATTTGTGGGAACCCGCCATAGTGGGCCGTGTCCGGCACCGGCGATCCTGTCATCAGGTAGAACTCGTCGCCGAGGTACAAAAACGGGTTCCCGCGCTCCGCCCAGAACCGCTGCTGCCACGGCTCCGCCTGCGCGATCACCGCCAACGCCTCATCCAGCTCATAGCGGCGCACCGAGATCTGCTTGTCCGGCAGCGTGCGCATACACGTCCGTGAGAGGCGGATCTGCTTGCTCTGCCGCATCTGCCCGAAGCGCGACAGCCCCACCGGCACCGCCGCGATCGACTTCAGCCGATCGCCCAGCGTCGCCAGATCGGTCAGCGATCGATCCATCTCCGCGCCGTCGTTCACCCCCGGCACCAGCACGAACTGCGCGTGGAAATCGATCCCGGCCCGCTCCAACCGCCGCAGGTCGTCCATGATCGACCCGGCACGCGGATTCCCAACCAACGCCTGCCGAAGCTCCGGATTGGTGCTGTGGACCGACACGTGCAACGGCGAGATGTGCTGCTCCTCGATCCGCTCCCAATCCGCCTCCGAGAGATTCGTCAGCGTGACAAAGCTCCCGTAGAGCATCGAGTAGCGGAAGTCGTCATCCATGACGTAGAGCGATCGCCGCATCCCTTTCGGGATCTGCTTGATGAAACAGAAGGGACAGGCGTTCTCGCAGATGCGCACCCCGTCAAATGTCGGATCCGCGAAGGTGATCCCCCAGAACTCGTCACCTTCCATTTCCAACTGGTACCGCAAGAGCGAGCCCGCCCGCTCGACGTCCAAGACGACCTGATCCGCCTGCGCCAGAAAGTGGAAGTCCAGCGCGTCGACCAACGGCTGCCCGTTGACACCGACCACCCGGTCCCCCGGCTCGATTCCCAGTTCCATCGCAAAGGAACCCGGCGACACCACCTCGACCAACCCCGGCACACTCGGGGCGAGATCGACGCGTCGCAGGGAAATCGGGCTGACGTGGACTGGGCTCATGGGCAGGATCCGTTGATGCACCCCCGAACCCACGGGCAGCGCAGCGAAAACCGCCGGCTGTGGTGCGCGGCGGGTGCTGGAAGCCTACCACTCGGGCGACCTCAGCCGCCATCGTCGCGGCTGTCGACGCCCTCCGGAACCACCGTCTATACTTCAAAATGCATCTCGGAGCCGGAGGCCCAAAGCCCTCGGCTCTTCTGTGTGGGTGACACAACGCCGCTGCAGCCAACCGGTCACGATGTCGTGCCGGCCGTCGCCTCCGGCCCGTCGCCGAGACCCTGCCTACGACGTCGGGCTCCAGCCCAATGCCGCCCGCGAAAGGAATCAGACCGATGACGCAGCGCACCGTTCCGCTGACCGCCGCCGGCAAGGCCCGCCTTGAGGAGGAACTCGAGAACCTCAAGACCCGCCGCATCCCGGACATCGACGATCGCATCCAAGGGGAGATCCAGTCCGGGAATCTCACCGACAACCCCGAATTCGAGGATCTGAAAGAGCAGCGTGCGATCGTCGAGGCGCGCATCAACGAGTTGGAGCAGACGCTCTCGCGCGCGGTCATCATCTCGGGTGGACCCGGCAATGGCGTCGTCGGCCTCGGCTCCAAGGTCACCATCCGCACCGACGACGGTGAAGAGGAGACGTGGATCCTCGTCCACCACGAGGAGGCCAACACCCTCGAGGGCACCATCTCCACCGAATCCCCGGTTGGCAAAGCCCTTGTCGGCAAGCGGGAAGGGGAGTCCGCCACGGTCAGCACCCCGGGCGGCTCGATGATGGTCACCGTCCTCCACGTCGACTAACCCACGTACCCGAGAGGCCCTGCTGCCATGCACCTGTCTGAACTCCAACAGATCCGCCTGCAGAAGGCCGAGGCGCTGCGGGAGCAGGGGCGGCAGCCCTATCCCCTCCGTGCGAGCCGCACCCACACCACCGAACAGGCCCTCGTGCGGTTCGCCGAGATCGAATCGACGCTGCCCGAGGGCGGCGAGGACCCCGCATCCGTCACCCTGGTTGGTCGCGTGGTCAGCCGTCGCCATCAGGGCAAGACCATCTTCGCCCACATCCGCGACGGCCACGGGGAGATTCAGCTCTACATCCGCAAGGACGACATCGGTGAGGACGCCTTTGAGGATGTGCTCAAACTCGTCGACCTCGGCGATTTCGTCCAGGCCTCCGGAAATCTCTTCCGCACCCGGATGGGAGAGATCTCCCTTCGCGTCGCCTCGCACTCCATGCTCTCCAAGGCGCTGAATGCTCCGCCGGAGAAATGGCACGGCTTGCAAGATGTCGAGACGCGCTACCGGCAGCGCTACGCCGATCTCATCAGCAACGAAGATGTCCGCCGCGTCTTCCGTCAGCGCACGACCATCATCAAGACCCTGCGCGCATATCTCGATGAGCGCGACTACCTCGAGGTCGAGACCCCGACCCTGCAACCCCTCTATGGAGGCGCAGCCGCTCGCCCCTTCACCACCCACCACAACGCCCTGGATCAGACCTTCTACCTGCGCATCGCTGACGAGCTCTACCTGAAGCGTCTGCTCGTCGGTGGGTACGAGCGTGTCTACGAGATCACCAAGGACTTCCGCAACGAGGGAATTGATCGCAACCACTCGCCCGAATTCACCATGCTGGAGTTCTACGAGGCCTACGCCGATTACGACGTCATGATGGGCATGGTCGAGCAGATGATCCACGCCGCCTGCGTCGCGGTGCACGGCTCCTCGACCTTCACCTACAACGGCGTGGAGATCGACCTCACCCCGCCGTGGCCGCGCAAGTCCCTGCGCCAAGCGATCCTCGAGGGCAGCGGCGTCGACTATGTCGCCCACCCGGATCAGGCGGGACTGCTCGCCGCCGCCCGCGCCGCAGGTGGTGACATCCCTGATGGCACCGTGTGGCCCCGCATCGTGGACGAGCTCCTCAAGCAGTTCGTCCGCCCGTACCTGATGCAACCGATGTTCCTCATTGACTACCCCGTCGAGCTCTCCCCCCTTGCCAAGCGCAAGGCCGACGACCCCACCCATGTCGAGCGCTTCCAGCCGTATGTCGGTGGGGGCGAGATCGGCAATGCCTTCACCGAGCTCAACGATCCGATGGACCAGTACCACCGCTTCCTCGACCAGCAAAAGGACCGTGAGGCAGGCGACCTCGACGCCATGCAGCTCGACATGGACTTCATCAACGCCCTGATGTTCGGCATGCCGCCCACCGGTGGAGTCGGCATCGGCGTCGATCGCGTCGTCATGCTCCTCACCGACCAACCCTCCATCCGCGACGTCATCCTGTTCCCAGCGATGCGGAACCTGCCGGCGGAGGACACCTCCGAGGAGTGACCTGCGGTATCATCTTGGCGGGTAGGCACGTTTCCGGCGCAGGGCGCCGTTCACGAGGTGCATGATGGAAAAACTTCAGGAAGAGACCGGGATCTACAAATTGGGCTTCGCCAAGGAGTCCTTCTTGGGACTCGTCCTGCCGATCGCCTTCGTGGTGATTGTTGGCGGGATCGGTGCCGCGCTCGTCTATTTCCTCTAGCCAGCTCAAGAGAAAAGCAGAGGCCCCGGAGCATTGCTCCGGGGCCTTGTTGCTGCTACCGACTAGGGCACCGGCGTCGGTGTCTCGAACCCCGGGATGTCAGCGAACGGGGTCACCGCCTCCATCGTCGACAACGCCCCATTCCCGACATCCAATCCGCCGGCACTGGTGATCCACAACAGATAGATCATCAGCAGCGCCACCGGGATCGCGATCACCACCACGATGATCTTCCCGAAATCCCGTTTCTGTTTCGCCGCGCCGTTCGCGCCACCGTCCTGCTCTGTGCTCACGATCTCACTCCGTCGTCTTGGCGACGATCTCCGCCTCGAGTTGCACCGTCTCGCTGAGCCCCAGCACCGGACCAACCTTCGGCGGCGTGATCCCGAAATCCGGCATCTCGAACTGCGTCACCGCCGTGCCGGTGATCACCCCGTCCTCCAACGTCGCCGTCGTCTGCCAGCGCACCAGCTTCGTCACGCCGTGCACCGTGAAGTTTCCGATGAGGGTGATGTCGACCTCCTCGCCCTCAGGCATCGGTCCGTCCAAGCCCTCGACCTCGCTCAGCACGAAGATCGCCAACGGGTACGTCTCGCTCTCCAGCGTGTTGTTGTAGAGATACCCATCGCGCCGACTGCTGTCACTCTTCAGCGTCCGCAGATCGACCGCGATTTGCGAGCAGGGGAGGGGGTTGCCCTCGGCATCGAAGATGAACTGCCCGATCACCGACGAGGTTTCGCCGACCGCCGTGGTCGCCCCGATCGACATCAACTCCTCACGCACCCGATACCGCAACATCGACTGCGCAGGATCGATCACATAGCCCAGCGCGGGCTTCGGCGCATCCTCACCCTCGCAGGTGATCGTTGCGGCCTCGGTGACGGTGAAATCCGGGGTTGCGACTGGCTCGGGAGTGGCATCCTGCGCTCCAGCGAGTCCGGGAACCGCGCAGACCGCCACCACTCCGATGAAGAGCAAACGACCAAGTCGACCAGGCATGGCATTCTCCTCCGCGTGTGAAACCCATCCTACGAGGAAGATGCATCCCCCGCCGTGGCCTCGACCACCGAACACCCCGGCAATCGCACCGTGAACGTCGACCCGACGCCAACCGCACTCGTCACAGAGATCGATCCCCCATGCGCCTCGGCAATCGCCTTCGCAATCGACAAGCCAAGCCCCGATCCGCCGGTGCGGCGCCCGCGCGAGGTATCCACCCGGTAGAAGCGATCGAACACTCGCGCCTGATCCGCCTCGCCGATCCCGCTTCCGGTGTCCGTCACCGAGATCATCGCCACCTGGTCCGTCTCGCAGCGCACCGTAATCGTGATCTGCCCGGTGGCGGGCGTGTGCGTCACCGCGTTGTCCATCAGCACCAGCAGCAACTGCGTCAGCCGATCTCGGTCACCGCTGACGGTCACCGCCTCCGCATCAAGCCGCAGATCCTGCCCATCGGCCATCACCTGCGTCGTCCGAATCACCTCGGCAGCCACGTCGTCCAATCGCACGTGAGCTGTCCGTTGCGTGATCGACGCGCCACCCGCCGTGCTGTCAGCTCGGGCGAGTAGCAGCAAGTCCTCCAGCAGCCGACCCATCCGCTCGCTCTCCCGCTGGATGTCTGCCGCCGCTTCCCGCACCGGGACAATCCCCGGCAGCGCATCTGGCAACGCATCGGCCTGGCGGCGGAGCACATCACTGTTGCCGCGGATCGCCGTGAGCGGCGTGCGCAACTCATGCGAGGCATCGGCAAGGAATTGTCGTTGCGTCGAGAACGCAGCCGACACGTGATCCAACATCGCGTTGAAGGTCGCCGAGAGCCGTTGCAACTCATCCCGCGCCGGCGGGACATCCAACCGCCGATCGAGGCTCGATCGCATCTCCGGGTCTGCGGCGATCGCCGCCGCGGCAGCGGTCACCGCATCAACCGGCCGCAAGGCCCGCCGCGCGATCCAGTACCCGCCCACCGCCGCCAACACCAAGCCCGCCACCGCCGCGAGGAGCAACGTCTGCTCCAAAACCCGCATCGTCTCCTCGAGCGTGTCGGTCCGTTCCCCGACAATCACCGCCCCGATCGGAATCTGGTCTCCATCGCGCGTGCTGAGCACCAACGGCAGGTTCACGACCCGAGCCGTCCACGCACTCGTCTTCGCGATCCCGACCGCAGGCTTCGCATCACCAGATGCAGGCGGAGGATCGCCGAGCGGTGTGGTCGGTGCCGCCTCCGAGGCGCGGAGCACCGCCCCGTCGGCGTCGAGCACCTGCACCAACAGCCCCCGAGACGTGAACGCCCCCAGATCCGGCACCGCTTGTTCCAGCGTCGCCGGCCCGAAGGCGGATTGCACATTGAAGTTCTGCTCGATCACCGTGGTGACGTCGGCCGCCGTGCGGAACAGCCGATCATCCATGTCCGATTGAATCCGGTTCCGCGCGATCGACGCCACCGACAACCCCACCGCCACCAGGATCAGCGCCAGGATCAGCGTGAAGAAGATCGTCAGCCGCGCGCGAACCGGGATGCGACTCATCAGGCGGCGTCAGGCTCGCGCAACGCGTAACCGACGCCGCGCACCGTGTGGATCACCCGCTGCTCGCCGGACGCCTCCAGCGCCTTGCGCAGGCTCCCGACATACACCTCGAGCACATTCCAGTCCCCGTAGAAATCGTCCCCCCACACCCGACTCATGATCGTCTGGCGAGGCAATACCTGGCGCGGGTTGGTGAGGAACAGCTTCAGCAGGTCGTACTCGCGCGGCGTCAGCGGCACGGACCGTTCCCCGCGCCGCACGATTCGCGTGCCGGGGTCCAACGCGATGTCCGAGAAGGTCAGCAGCGCGGACTCAGGAACTGCCTGGGATCCAGCGCGTCGCAACAGCGCCCGCACCCGCGCCAGCAACTCCTCGAAGGCAAAGGGCTTGACCAGATAGTCGTCCGCCCCAGCCTCGAGTCCGGCAACACGATCTGCCACGGTGTCCTTCGCGGTGAGCATCAGGATCGGAAGCGGCCGGGTGCCTTCGGCTTCCTCTGCCGATCGCACTCGTCGCGCGATCTCGATCCCGTCGACGCCAGGCAACATGATGTCGAGAATCGCCAAGTCCGGTCGATGATCCCGCAGGACCTCGAGCGCATCCTTGCCGGATTCGACCAGCCGCGCATCGAACCCTTCGAACATCAGGCCGCGCCGGACGAATCCGGAGATCGCTGGCTCGTCTTCCGCTATCAAGATCGACGCAGGAGCTTTCAGCATGGTCGTGCCTCGCTTGTGTAAGCCCGATGGTACCCCAGTGGGAAGGCAATGGGCGGCACGCTGGCCGCCCATTGCACGGGAAAAGGGAAGGGAAGGAAGGGAGGAATGGGCGCTAGTTGGACTCAGCGGGGCGGGTGCCGAGCGTCAGGGTGAGGTCCTGCTGCTCCCCGTTGTGGTCAACCGTCACCGTGATGGTGTCGCCCACCTCGTGCGTGAACAGAAGATCGAGCAGGGTGTTCTTGCGATTCACGGCCGTGCCGTCGATCGCCAGGATCACGTCGCCCGCCGAGATGCCCGCCTCGGCTGCCGGACTGTCCGCCACCACTTCGGCCACCTCGTGGCCGACCGGCAGGGCAGTGCCCTGGATGCCCAGGAACGGCCGGTCCACCGTGCCGTCCTCGAGCAGCTGCACCACGATGTCGCGAGCCGCGTTGCCGTCGATCGCGAACGAGATGTCGGCCGGGGCAGTCCCCATCTGATCGGAGGAAACTCCGGCAGCATTGACGCCGATCACCTCGCCCTTGAGGTTGAGCAACGGGCCGCCGGAGTTCCCATGCCAGATCTCGGCATCGTGCTGGAGCAGGTGCTCCATCCCGTAGCCGTCGAGTGATCGCCCCTTGGCGTTCAAGGTGCCGCTCGTCACCGTGTTGGCGAACTCGCCCAGCGCGCTCCCGATGGCGACAACCTCGTCGCCCGGTCGCATCGCGTCCGAGTCACCCCAGCAGGCGAGGCCCGGCACTGCTTTGCCTTCGGGCATCGTGATGTCGATCACCGCGATGTCGAGCATCACGTCCTGCCCGACCAGAACCGCTGGCGCCTCGGTGCCGTCCTGGAACTGCACCGTGAGGTCATCCGACCCGTCCACCACATGGGCGTTGGTCACCACGTGGCCTTCACCGTCGATGATGAACCCGGACCCCTTGGCCGCCGGCTGCGGAGCGCTCCCAGTGTCGGTTCCACCGGAGATGGTGCCATCCCCGGACCCGTCACCCGAGCCACCCGGCATCTCGCCGCTCGGAGCCATCTGGTCCATCCCGCCACCGACTTGCAGGTTGGTGATGGTCACCACCGCCGGATTGAGGTGGTCAGCCACGTCGGCCACCGAGAGCGCAGTCTCGGACACGAAGCAACTCGGCGTCTCCTGCGCGAACGCAGCCGGGCCGAGGAGAATCGCGCTGCCGCCAAGAAGACTGAACGCTGCGGCAGCGGTCAGGATCGCGGTGCGCCGTGCGGGGCGAGTCGAGCGGGAGGAAACCGGGGTGTACTCCGAGGACATTCTCGTGCTCCTTTCGATCAGGCAGGTCGGTCAGACACCCCCTTTGCGTCTGACCAAACTGCTACTGAGCACGAGTATGTGGAGACATGCTGAGTCAACCCTGAGTCGATCCTGAGGGTTTGCTGAGTGCGTAAAATGGTGAAACGACGCGGGTTTCGATGCGAACGTGCCTACCGAAGCAGGCCTGGAACCGCCGACGGTCGATCGGCCACAGGGACCCCCGCCGCCTCCAGCGCCGCGATTTTTTCGGCCGCCGTGCCGGCCCCACCGGAGATGATCGCGCCCGCGTGCCCCATCCGCTTGCCCGGAGGTGCGGTGCGCCCGGCGATGAACCCGACCACCGGCTTCGTCACATGCGCCTTGATGAACGCAGCCGCATCTTCCTCGTCGGTGCCGCCGATCTCCCCGATCATCACGATCTTCTCGGTTTTCGGATCGGCTTGGAACAGTGCCAGCGCATCCACGAACGACGTCCCGATGATCGGGTCACCACCGATGCCGATCGCCGTCGATTGCCCCATCCCGGCCTTCGTCAGCGCATCGACCACCTCATAGGTCAAGGTGCCGGAGCGCGACACCAACCCCACCGATCCCGGCCGATGGATGAAGCCCGGCATGATCCCGACCTTCGCCTCACCCGGCGTGATGATCCCGGGACAGTTCGGCCCGAGCAACCGCGCGCCCTTCGCTCGCACATAGGCGTACACCGGAGCCATGTCGAGCACCGGAATGCCTTCAGTGATGCACACCACGAACGGGATGCCGTTGTCCACCGCCTCGTAGACGGCATCCGGCGCGAACCGTGCCGGCACGTAGATGATCGACACGTTCGGCTGGGTCGCCGCGACCGCCTCGGCCACGGTGTCGAACACCGGCACCCCGGCAACCGACTTGCCGAGACCGCCGGGCGTCACCCCGGCCACCACGTTCGTGCCGTACTCCACCATCTGCTCGGTGTGGAATGAGCCCTCCCGCCCAGTGATGCCCTGCACGAGCAGGCGGGTGTTCTTGTCGACCAGGATGCTCACCGGAACCGCCCTCCCGTTCGAACCGCGCTAGTTCGCGGCACGAACGACCGCTGCCGCGGCCTCGTCCATCGTGTCCACCGCGGTCATCCCGGCCGCAGAGAGAATCGCTCGACCTTCTTCGGAGTTCGTGCCCGCGAGCCGCACCACGATCGGCACCTGCACGCCGACCTCTCGCATCGCGGTCGTGATCCCATCAGCGACGACATCGCCGCGGGTGATCCCGCCGAAGATGTTGATGAAAATCGCCCGCACCTCCGGGTCCGCCGTGACCAGCGTGAACGCCTTCGCCACCTGCGATGCGCTCGCACCGCCGCCGACGTCGAGGAAGTTGGCCGGCTCACCGCCATGCAGCTTCACCGCGTCCATCGTCGCCATCGCCAGGCCCGCGCCGTTGACGATGCAGCCGATCGTGCCGTCCAGCTTCACGAAGGAGATGCCGGAGCGCTTGGCCTCCAGTTCGGTGAGATTCTCCTCCTCGAGATCGCGCAGCTCCTCGAGATGCGGATGGCGGAACATCGCGTTGTCATCGAAGCTCATCTTGCTGTCGAGCGCCAACCATCGATCATCCTTGGTCAGGATCAGCGGGTTGATCTCCGCCAACGTCGCGTCGGTGGCGACGTAGGCCTTGTAGAGGTTCAACACGATCGCGGCGAACCCTGGCACCAATGCCGCCGGAATGCCCAGTGAGAATCCGACCTCGCGCGCTTGGTACGGATGCAGTCCCAGCATCGGATCGGCCAAGGCACGCACGATCTTCTCCGGCGTGTCCCGCGCCACCTGCTCGATGTCGACACCACCCTCGGCGCTCGCCATCACCGTCACGCGTCGCTGTGGCCGGTCGAGCACGATCCCGAGGTAATACTCCTTCGCGATCTCCACTCCGCTCGCGACGAGTACCTTCCGAACGATGTGGCCTTTGATGTCCATCCCGAGGATCGCGTCAGCCGCCTCGCGCGCACTGTTCGGATCCTTGGCGATCTTGATCCCGCCAGCCTTGCCGCGCCCTCCGGTGTGGACCTGCGCCTTCACCGCGACCAGCTTGCCGATCTCCTGCGCGATCTCTTTCGCCTCCTCGGGAGTCGAAGCGACGCGTCCGGGATTCACCGGAATGCCGTGTGACGCCAAGATTTCTGCTGCTTGATACTCGTGAATATTCATCGGTCCTCCCGCGCGGTCATGCTCCGCGGCGTTCTGAGAAGCGGCGTGATCCTAGCATAGGAAATACCAAGATTAGGCCGCCGCATCGCGGCCCCCGGCCCGTACGTTCACCCCGTATCCACCATGCGGTCTTGACATTCGCTTCATCATCCGCTACAGGAATACCGACGAGTCTTTCGCGCGCGGTGCTCGAGCCCACTGGACGGTGTCGTCGTTCCGTTCCCGCCAGACGCGTCTTGGCTTTTTTTCGTGGTGTCCTCGGCGATGCTGCCACGGCGGAGGGTTCAGGCGGAATGGGCGATCGCACGCTCACCTGTCGCGATTGCGGACAGGCTTTCGTGTTCACCGAAGGCGAGCAGGCCTTCTATCTCGAGCGCGGGTTCAGCGAACCGCAGCGCTGCCAGGCGTGCCGCGCCGCGCGCAAGCAGCAACGCAACCAGAGCGATGGTGGCTATGGTGGCGGCGGGTACTCGGGCGGCGGTGGCGGCGGATACGGCGCTCCCCGGCAGATGTATGCCGCGGTGTGCTCCGAGTGTGGACGTGAGACCGAGGTCCCGTTCATGCCTCGCTCGGACAAGCCTGTCTACTGCCGCGAGTGCTTCCAGAATCATCGGCCGCCGCGGCAGTTCGGTGGCTCCTACTAGGTCGCCATCGGCCAACACCAGATGAGAGAACGCGACGCCAGGGGAGACCCTGGCGTCGTTGTCTTGTGCTGGTGGCGAGGCTTCACGCCACCGCGGAGCGGCTTCGCAGAAATTGTCCTGACATCTCCCCGGTGTGCGCGCCATCGCGGAGCACCCGTTGCCCGTTCACCCACACATCGCGGATCCCCACCGACAGTTGGTGCGGCTGCTGGAACGTCGCCCGATCCGCCACGGTCGCCGGATCGAACACCACCACATCCGCCGCACAGCCTGCCAGCAGCACCCCACGATCTCGCAGCCCCAAGCGATGCGCCACCGAGGACGTCATCTTCCGGATCGCATCTTCCAGCGTGATCACGCCCTCCTCGCGCACGTAATGCCCGAGCACCCGGGTGTAGGTTCCGAACGCCCGCGGATGGTGCAGGCCCGACCCCATCTGCTCAAGCACCTCAGGATCAACCCCACCGGCATCCGTCGACACCTTGATCCACGGCAGCTGCAATTGCGTCCGCAGATTCTCGTCACTCATCTCGAAATAGAAACAAAAGATGTTTTGTCCCTCGTCGTGGAGCAGATCCATCGCCGTGTCCGCCCAATGCTGCCCTCGCTCAGCCGCGACCTCCGCCAGCACCCGCCCCCGCAATCCCATGTTGTGCGGTTGGAGCAACCCGGCGAGCACGACATTTGTCGCCCCCTCGACCGCCCCGAGATTCTCGAATCCCGGTTGCGGGTTCAGGATGTCCGCTTTGATCCGCGCCCGAATTTCCGGGTCCGCCAGGTTCGACCACAGCTTCCCATCCGCCTCGGCCCACGTCGGCAGCACCGTCGCGAGGCCCGTCCCCGCGGCCTCATAGGGGTACATGTCAGCGGTCACGTCGATGCCTTCAGCCCGCGCCCGCTCGATCCGGGCGATCACCTCGGGCATCAACGACCAGTTCCGGCGCCCCGCCGCTTTCAGGTGATAAATCTCGGTCGCGACGCCGGTCTGCCGCGCGATCTCCAGCGTTTCCTCCAACGCCTCGAGAATCCGCGTCTCCTCCGAGCGCATGTGCGTGATGTGCACCCCGTGGTGACGCGCCACCACCTCCATCACCGCCACCAACTCGGCGGTCGAGGCATATGAACTCGGTGGGTAGATCAATGCCGTCGCGAGTCCGAAGGCCCCGTCCCGCATGGCCGCGTCCATCACCTCGCACATCACGGCGATGTCGGCCGGCGAGGCCTCGCCCATCTCGTACCCCATCGCAAACTCGCGCAGGGTCCCGTGGCCGAGGAAGGACCCGACATTGATGGACACCCCCCGCCCCGCGAGATCCACCAGCCAATCCCCGAACCGTTGCCATTCCGCGGCCCGTGCATTCCAGTCGTCGAGTTCGTCACCAAGCAGGGAGCGCAACTCCTCCGGGAAGGGCGAGGCGATCCGCCCACCGCTCGGTGATGGTGTCCAAGATTCGCCCATGATGTCGGTCGTCACGCCTTGTGTCACCTTGGACAGTGCGCGTCGGTCATTCAGGAATGGCACGATGGAGTGCGACTGGATGTCGATGAATCCCGGGCACACGACATGATCGGTCGCGTCGACGATCTCCCGCCCGCTTCCGGTTCCCGGCGGCGCCACGTCGAGCACCTTCCCGCCGGCGATCACCACATCGCCATAGGTCCACGGGTTCCCCGTTCCGTCGATGACGCGCCCGTTCCGGATCACCACATCCGCCTGTGCCACCGCAGACTCCTTGTTCGTGTCAATCGCTGCCCGCGTGTGATCCTCGCAGTGCCGCATGGGTCGGTCAACGCCTGACCGACACGACAACGGCGGCCGGGTTGCCCCGACCGCCGTATACAACACCCATGGAAGTGATGTGCTAGTCGTCGTCCTTCGCATTCGCTGATGCGTCGCGGATCGTCTCCACCACCGTTGCATCCGCCAGCGTGGTCGTGTCGCCCAGCGGCCGACCCGCCGCGATGTCGCGCAACAGGCGCCGCATGATCTTGCCCGATCGCGTCTTCGGCAGATCCGGCGTGAACATCACCTGCTTCGGTCGCGCGATCGCGCCAATCTTGTGGGCCACGTGCGCCCGCAACTCCTCCCCAAGCTCCGGGGTTATCGTGGTGGATCCCTTGACGATCACGAACGCGACGATCGCCTCGCCTGTGAGTGAGTCCGGCGTGCCTACCACAGCCGCCTCGGCGACGCGATGGTCATCGACCAAGGCGCTCTCGATCTCGGTCGTGCTGAGGCGGTGTCCGGAGACGTTCATCACGTCATCGACGCGGCCCATCAGCCAGTAGTACCCCTCCTCATCGCGATGGCACCCATCACCGGGGAAGTACTTGCCCGGGAACCGGGACCAATACGTGTCCTTGTACCGCTGCGGATCACCGTAGATGCCGCGGAGCATGTGCGGCCACGGCTTGGTGATCACCAGATACCCGCCCTCACCGAGCGGCACGGATTCGCCCTTGTCGTCCACGATGTCCGCGAAGATCCCCGGCACCGGCTGCGTCGCCGATCCCGGCTTGGTCGTGGTGATCCCCGGCAGCGGCGAGATCATGATCCCGCCCGTCTCCGTCTGCCACCACGTGTCCACCACCGGGCAGCGACCGCCACCGATCACCTCGTGGTACCACATCCACGCTTCAGGATTGATCGGCTCCCCGACCGACCCCAGCAAGCGCAACGACGACAGATCATGGTGCTGCGCGTGCGCCCGACCCCATTTCATATGCGCGCGGATTGCGGTTGGCGCGGCATAGAGAATCGTCACCTTGTACCGCTCGACAATCGACCACCACCGCTTCGCATCCGGGAAATCCGGCGTCCCCTCATAGAGCACGCTCGTCGTCCCGTTCGTCAGCGGTCCGTAGACGATGTAGGAGTGCCCCGTCACCCAGCCGATGTCCGCCGCAGCCCAGTACACGTCCTCCGGCTTGATGTCGAACACCCAACGATGGGTCGCTGCCACCCCGGTCAGGTACCCACCAGTGGTGTGCAGGATCCCCTTCGGCTTCGCCGTCGTGCCCGAGGTGTACAGGAGGTACAGCATGTCCTCGCTGTCCATCGGCTCCGGTGCCGCATCCGCCGCTTGCTGCGGCACAATGTCGTGCCACCACACATCGCGACTCGCGTCCCATGCGACGTCCTGCTCGGTGCGTCGCACCACAAGGACTTTCTCCACGCTCGGCGACATCTTGACCGCGTCATCGACGTTCGGCTTCAGCGGCGAGACTTTGCCGCGTCGCCAGCCGCCGTCCGCGGTGATCACCAACTTCGCCTGCGAGTCGTTGATGCGATCGGAGAGCGACTCGGCCGAGAACCCGCCGAACACCACCGTGTGCGGCGCCCCGATCCTCGTGCAGGCCAACATTGCCACTGGCAACTCGGGCACCATCGGCATGTAGATCGCCACGCGATCGCCCTTGCCCACGCCCAGTGCCTTCAACGCATTCGCGCAGCGCTGCACCTCGTCGAGCAACTGCGCATAGGTGATCGTCTTCGTGTCGCCCGGCTCGCCTTCCCAGTGGTAGGCGATCTTGTCGCCACGCCCTGCCAGCACGTGCCGATCAAGGCAGTTGTAGGAGACGTTCAACTTCCCGCCGACGAACCACTTGGCGAACGGCAGGTCCCACTCCAAAGCGGTGTGCCACGGCTCGAACCAGTCGAGTTCGCGCGCCTGCTCCTCCCAGAACGCCACCGGATCGGCCGCCGCCCGCGCGAAGATCGCCGGATCGTTCAGCGTGGCATGCGCCGCAAAGGCGGGTGGGGGAGGGAAATGTCGCCGCTCATCAAGCAACGATTCGATCGCGATTTCGTGCTCATGCGACCCGCCGGAAACCGGATTCATCCGTGATTCTGCCATCGTCAACCCCTCGTCGGGTCTCCGCACCTGTGCGGATCGTCAGTCCGCCCCGGAACCGATCGCGGGGCCTCAGTCACGGGAGTATACCGACCACTCCGTCTCATTCCCGCAGGGAATGACCGAATGGTGCCAAGACTTGATTACCCTACCCCCCTAGGGTATGATGAATTCATCAACCGATCGCACCGTCACCTCCACAGGAGTTGCCCATGCCGAGCATGCATCTGCTCCCCGACGAAGCACGCGCTGATCTCGCCGACCGTCTTCGCCGCATCGAGGGGCAGGTCAAAGGGGTCAACCGGATGATGGAAGAGGGGCGTGATTGCACCGACGTCATCACCCAGCTCGCCGCCATCAAAGCTGCCGTCAACAGCGTCAGCGGTGAATTGATCGAGGCCTATGCCATCCGCTGCATCCGCCATCCGGAGGATTTCCCCTCACCGGAACTGGCGGTCGAGCACGCCGTCAAGGCGCTCGTGCGCAGCAACCGCTGACCGAGAGCCTCGCCACCCATCGCGTTCCCTTCCGGCGAGAGAATAGGAGCACGTGCATGATCATCGATCGCGTCTACACCCCCGGCCTCGCCCAAGTCGCCTACCTCATCGGCGATGAGCAATCCGGCGAAGCTGCCATCATCGACCCGCGTCGCGACATCGCCACTTACCTCGACTGGGCTGCCGAGAAGGGCCTGACCTTCGTCGCCATCTGCGAGACCCATGTCCATGCCGATTTCGTCAGTGGCGCGAAGGAGATGGCGGACGAAACAGGTGCCACGGTCTACGCCGGTCGGATTGGTGCCACCGAGTTCCCCCACACCCCGCTCGATGATGGCGACGAGATCCGTGTCGGCTCGCTCATCCTGCGTGCCCTCTGGACCCCGGGCCACACCCCGGAGCACATCGCCTATCTCCTCATCGATCCAGCCAAGGGCACCCTGCCCATCGCCATGTTCAGCGGCGATGTCCTCTTCTCCGAGGAGATCGGTCGCCCCGACCTGCTCGGTGCCGAAGCGCAGCAAGCCCTCATCGAGCAGCTCTATGACACCGTCACCACCCGATTCTCTTGGCTGCCGGATGACCTCGTTGTCTACCCCGGCCACACCGCGGGTTCCCCGTGTGGCAAGAAGATCGGCAATGCCCCTCAGACCACCATGCGTCAGGAACGCAACAGCAATTACGCATTCAATCAACCCTCGAGGGAGGCCTTCCTGCGGACCGTCATGGACAGCATGCCGAAGCCACCTGCCTACTACCCGTTCATGAAGCGGATCAACAAGATCGGCCCCGCGGACATGGACACCCTCACCCAAGCCAGCCCGATGTCCCCAGAGGCGGTTGTCGCCCGGCACGATGCCGGGGCGCTGCTGATCGATGCTCGGCCTGGCTCTGCCTTCCGTGCCGGTCACATCCCGGGTGCGGTCTCGGTTGAACACGGCGCGAGCTTCGCCATTTGGGCCGGATGGCTGACTCCCTACGACCGGGAGGTCGTCCTCATCGTCGACACCGCCGACCAGCTTGCTGATGCCATCACCGACCTCCGCCGCATCGGCGTTGACAAGATCACCGGCTGGCTCGATGGCGGCATGGCCGCATGGACCGCCGCTGGTCGTGCTGTCGCCACCCTGACCTCGATGTCGGTGCACGACCTCTTCGCCCACCGCAACGACCCGACGTCCAACGTCTCGCTCGGTCTGTGGGTCTCTCTTCCCGAGATGCAGCAGTAAGAAAGCAATAAGAATGATTAAAGAATGATGTGTCGCTGCCCCCGAAAGTCAA
>JAPOLF010000070.1 GCA_029977305.1 bacterium
TCTCGCCTCCTTCCGCACCTGGGGTGATGAGATCGACCAGCTCTACTCCGCCAATGCCGCCGCCACCGGCGAAGATCGCCACCTCCGCTATGTCCACGACGGCAACTGCGTCCTCGACATCCCGGAGGTCGTCATCCCCGATGCCGCGATGGGCAACTTCCTCTCCTTCGTCAACGCGGTCGCCACCGAACTCGGCAACATGGGCATTGCCATCGGCCCCAATCGTCAGATCCTCACCTACGCCGATGCCACCGATCTCTGCGGCATCGGCACCTGGCATGGCGACGAGCGCAAGAACCCGGACCGCAACGAGTACAACCAGGGAAATGGCCTCGCCCGCATCGATCGCGGCTGTTGGGGATCGCCCGTCGCCGCCCACGAGCTCGGCCACACCCTCGGCGCCGTCAACCTCGGCGCCCCGCACTCCACCGGTTACGGCCACTGCTATGAGGAGTACGACCTCATGTGCTACATCGACGGCCCCAATTCGCCGTCGCTCGTCTACAACTGCCCCGACGCCGCCGACGAGTACAACGTCTTCGACTGCAACTACGACGACTACTACAACACCAACCCAACCCCGAACTCCTACCTCGACAACTACTGGAATATCGCCGACAGCGATTTCCTGATCGCGGCCACACTGACGGCCACACCGGAAGGCTCGCCGCAGGCCTCACCGGTCACGGGCACCCCCGCCGACACCCCAACCCCAACTGACACTCCAACCCCAACTGACACCCCAACCCCCACCTTCACGCCCACGCCTACCGACACCCCCACCGCCACCCCGACTCACACTGCCACCCCGACCGCGACCCCAACCTTCACCCCGACCGTCACCCCCTTCCCGCAGGACCAAATCCCCACTCCCGGCAAGCGCAAGAAGCCGTGGGTCTGGATCGTCGGACCCGAGGCCGGGTCGGTTGTCACCCCCGGTCAGCGCATCGAGGTCGTCGCCGCCGATCGCGGTGGTCGTGAGATCGTCGACGTCACGCTCTATCTCTGCGAAGGCGCCAACTGCAGCCCGATCAAGTGCGGCGCGAATGTCGGCGTCGTCTCCGAGATCCCGTACTGGTACGAGATTCCGGAAGGCCTCTCCCCGGGCCCCATCTCGGTGATCGCCCGTGCCCGTGACATCACCGGCAAGCTCAACGCCTCCCCGCGCATCACTTTCGAGCTGGTGATTCCCCCGGGCGCCGATGCGCAGGGCACCCCCATTCCCTCGGCCGACGGCCGCACCCGCCGGCACAACACCTGTGAGCAAGGCAACGGCCCCCGCCGCCAGAGCGAGGACACCGACAAGGCCAAAGACGCCAAGTCCGGCAACGGCCAGACGGACCGCCGCAAGCAAGGCGCAGACAAGCCGTAGCAGGGGCGCTGGGGCGCCCCTGCTACGCGGAACCCTGGAAAATGTCTCCCTAGCGGGACACCCGCGCCAACGCTGATCGCACCGGGATGTTGTGGGCGTTCAACCCGGGCTCTTGTCCGCGCAGGTCGAACTCAAGATTCACCCCCGGCCGGAAGACCAAGCAGTGCGTCGAACCGCCGAAGTGGAACATCCCGATGTCCTCGCCCTTGCTGACGCGTTGGCCCGGGACCACCGTGAAGTCGCAACTCGACACCTCGGCCATCCCGACGGTGATCATCGCCATCAGCCCGATGGCCGGGTTGTCGGCACGGATCAATGCCACCGCCCGAGCCGCCACCTCCGTCAGGTACCCCTGCGACTGATTCGGCGCCTCCGGATCGAACCCGACGGCCGGCGTCTGCGAGTAGTACGAGCCATCGATGTTCCACACCCGCTCGACCGTCCCATCGACCGGGCTGTGCCACCGGTGGTAGCTGAGTGCGCTGAGGAACGCCTGGTACACCGTGCCGCCGACGAACTCCTCGTACACCGGGTCCGCCCCGAACATGTGCACCAGCGAATACGGCTGGCTCTTCAACCAGAACTTGTCCTGCGCCGCGACGTCCCGCTCCAACCGGTAGGGTGCTGATTCGCAAGCGTTGGCAATCACGTCTGGATCGTCGGGGGCCTCCACCGGTCGCCGCCCCTCACGGTAATGCCGAACGAAGAAATCGTCCCACGATCTGAATCCGTGGTGGGGCAGCCCCGGGTCACACACGAAATCGTCGACGAACCCCGGCATCGCAGCCATCGCGTCCCGCCCGAACCAGCCTGCTGTCGGATCGTCATTCAACACATAGGTGGATTCGGGCGTCATCAGGAACTCGCCCCACGCATTGAGCACGTTCTTCATCTTGGCGTTGAACCGGTCGTTCAGGAACAGGACAAACCCCCCGGGCGTCCCCATCGGCCAATTGAGGATCGCGTTGATGGGGAACCCGACCAACCCCGTCTGGTCGAACTCCGGTGCCGTCGTCAGCACGTGATTGATCAACTGCAGCGCGACAGGGTAGTCCACGACTTGCGGATCACCCTTCGGGTCGTTCTGGAACTTGGCCGTGCGCGGTAACCCGTCGAAGATCTGATGCACATGCATGTAGATCTCCGGATCCGTCTCGATCAGCCACCGGAGCTCTTCGACGGCTGGGTGGATCGGCTTCGGGTTCGCCCGCGCCGCGCGGATGGTCTTCGCCATCCACTGATCGAGCTTCGCCGCATCGGAGGGCAACCACTGCCCGACGCGATATGGCTGCGCCGGAACCGTCGGGCCGAAGACCGGCAGTGCCGCAGCCTCCGCCACCAGTGGACTCGCGACGGCCGCCGAACCGATCCCAATCCCCGCCTGCTGGAGAAAGCGGCGACGAGACGCCTTGTGTGCACCCATGATGCATCCCCCGTTCGATGAGACGATCCACAGCGTGATGGAGCACGCATTGGGTGCAGGATACCTGACCCTTTTCGGCATGACGGATTCCGGGCACCACCGGTTCCTCCCGAGCCGCGGCCAACCGCCAAGGCAGCGGAACTCCCGATAGCCGGTTCCACGTCGTGTGAGAGACAAGCGGGCAGCAGGCCCACCCGAGATTGAGGCCGCGCCGGTGCATTAGACTTGTCTCCAAGGTGAACGTGCAGCGCCGGGTTGCCCGGCGCGTCGTCCAGACTGTGGGGCGCTCAGCGTGTCGCGACCAACGCTTCAAGATCAGCAGCGCGCACGGGGAGCCGTGATGCTCGCCGGTGCCATCCTTCTCGGTGCGCTGATCGTCATCGCCGGCCGTGCCATTCGTGGCGGTGAGAGCGGGGGAGGGGATGTTGCCCAAGCCCCGGCCGTCGCCACCATCGTCGAGCTCACGCCCATCCTCCCCACCCTGACCCCGACCATTCCCGCACCCCCGACGGCCACCCCGCCGCCGCAAGCCCCGATTGCCGCCGCCGCCGGCCGCGTCGTCTGCCTTGATCCCGGCCACGGCGGCATCGACCTCGGCAACGTCCGCGTCGAAAACGGCCAGATCACCCTGCAGGAGAAGGACTTCACCCTCAGCAACGCCCTCGAGATCCAACGCCGCCTGCAGGAGAAAGGCGTCGTTGTCGTCCTCACCCGCAGCACCGACAGCGAGGCCAATCCCAACAACCTCGACGTCAACGGCGACGGCGAAGTCGCCTCTCCGGACGGCCCCGCCAACTCCAGTGAACTTGACGACCTCCAAGCCCGCATCACCATCTGCAACGACGCCGGCGCCGATCTTCTCGTCTCGATCCACTACAACGGCGCCGAGAACACCGCCCTCGAAGGCTACGAAGTCTGGTACAGCGGCAACCGCGAGTTCAGCGATGCCAGCGCCAGCTTCGCCACCACCATCCATGAGGAACTCGGCACCCAGTTCGCCGCCGCCGGCTTCGACATGTTCGACAAAGGCATCGGCATCGAGGATCACGCGGTCACCGGCCCTGCCCGCGAGGGCAAGCTCACCCCCAGCGCCATGCCCGGTGCCGTCGTCGAGGGCCTCTTCCTCTCCAACGATGGCAACGCCGCCATCGTGCAGACCCCTGAGGGCCAGAACGCCATCGTCACCGCCTACGAGAACGCCATCCTCCGCTGGCTGAACGAGAACCCTTGATGTCCGACGGTGGATCCAACTCCAACACCACCCCGCCGGAGCGCCGGTTCAGCGGCAGCTACCGCCCGAAGAGTGCGTCCGGCAACAAGCCCGATTCCTCCGGCGGAGCCACCCCGCCCCCCGCCGCGCCCCGGCCCGGCCAGCGCAAGACTACCAGCAAAGCCGCCCCCACCATGCCGCGCAACGGATCCTCCGCTGACCAGAGGCGCTCCCCGCTCGCGGTCGCGCTTGGCTCGATCTTCATCGTTGCGTTGGTGATCCTCGCCTTCGCCGGGGGGCGCATCTTCGGTCGCGCCCCCGAACCGACTGCCACGCCCGTCGCGACGGTCATCGCCAGCATCAGCACGCCGGACAACGTCGAGGAGCCTGCCCCGACCCCTGCCGGGCCGCACCCCGTCGTCTGTCTCGACCCCGGCCACGGCGGTGAGGACCGCGGCTTCTCCCGCGCCTTCCTCGGTCTCGAACCTCCTTTGGAGGAGGCTTCGGTCAACCTCCGTCAAGCATGGGAACTCCGCGAGCGCCTCCAAGCCCGCGGCATCGAGGTCGTCATGACCCGCGAGGCCGACCAGCAGGCCAACCCTGAGTTCAAGGACATCAATGGCGACAAGAAAACCGCCGCCGATGACCGCGGCCGCGAGCACAAGTACTACGACCTCGACGAACTCCAGGCCCGCATCAACATCTGCAATGCGGCCGAGGCCGACCTCCTCGTCTCCATGCACATCAACGGCTACAGCACCCAAAAGCCCTACGGCTACGAAACCTGGTACACCGCGGAGCGCCCCTTCGGCGAGAAAAGCCAGGTCTTCGCCACCCTCGCCTATGCCCACTTCAAGGAGCAACTCCGGAACATCGGCTACGTCGTCGCCCCCGAAGACGAACGCGGCGTGAATCCGGACCACGTCGCCGACGTGCAGAAAGAGCACACCACGTACAAGCACTACGTCCTGACCGGCCCAGAAATTCCCGGTTCGATCAAACCCAGCGAAATGCCCGGAGCCATCGTCGAAGGCCTCTTCATCTCCAACGACACCGATGCCGCGATCCTCGCCAGCGACGAGGGCACCAATGCCATCGTCACCGCCTACGAGAACGCGATCGTGGAATACTTCGAGCGTTACCCAGTTGAGGACACGCCATGACTCCCCACGACGCGCCCGTTCCCGCATCCCCCATGGCCGAACTCTCGCGGCGCAGCCTGATCGCGGGTGCCGGTGCATCCCTGCTCATCCTCACTCCCGGGCGTGGCGGGGAAGGGGAGGCAGCACCGGTGCCCACCCCCGCCCGCTCACCCGTCGATGCCGCCGCCCCGAACGCCGTCGCCAACATGCTCGTCCTCGCGATCTCGCCGCGTGTCCCGCTGGCCGGCATCAGCGATCTCCAACTCGGCCAACTCCTCTCCGGGTCGATCACCAACTGGGCCGAGGTCGGCTGCCCCGTCTCCATCCCCCTCGAACCACTCGCCATGCGTGGTGCCGAGTCATCGTCGATCGAGGCCGTAGCCGTCTTCCCCGATTACAACGCCCTCGCCGATGCGATGTGGAACTCCCGCGGTGCGATGGCCCTCGTCCCCCTCGGTGATGTTGACTGCCGCGTTGCCGTCCCCATGATCAACGGCCAAGACCCCCTCGTCATCGGCGATCCCGCCGACCCCGCCATCCGCGTCGGGGTCATCGGCGACGTCCTCCCCGGGCGCAACGTCCACAACAAGATGGCCGCCTACGGCGACTTCACCCGCCCCTTCCTCCGCGTCGCCCCGCTTCTCAGTTCCTTCGACCTCACGGTCGCCAACCTCGAGGGCAACATCTCCGACACCATTCCCCAGCCAACCGACCCCCACGCCTTCAGCTTCGTCTCCAACACCGCCATGCTGGAGGGGTTCAAACTCGCCGGCATCGACGCCGTCACCCTCGCCAACAACCACTCCGTCTGGTCAGCTCCCTCCGAGAACTGGGGTCTCCAAGGGATCCTCGACACCATGGCCGCGCTCGACACCGCAGGGATCCCCTTCTTCGGCGCCGGGTACACGATCGAACAAGCGCGCAAGCCGTGGATCGCCGACGTCAACGGCACGACCATCGCCTGGCTTGGCATCGACGGCGTCACCGCCAACTACGAAGTTGCCCCCGGCCAGGAGAACGGCGTCCTGGATTACGATGCCGGCGCCACCATGGACCGCCCCGGCACCAACCCCTATCTCAGTGAGCAATTCCTCGCCGACATCGCCGCCGCCACCCAGGTCGCCGATGTCGTCATCCCGTACTTCCACATGGGCTCCGAGTATGTTGCCGTCATCCCCGAATGGGCCCAAGCCGGCGCCCGCGCCGCGATCGACGCCGGTGCCGCCATGGTGGTCACCAATCACCCCCATGTCATCCAAGGCATGGAGATCTACCGAGGCAAGCCGATCGTCTACTCCGTGGGCAATTTCATCATCGACCAGATGTGGGGCGTCGAGGTGCGCAGCGGGTACATCCTCGAAATCCTGATCCGCGACAACCGCGTCATCGGCCTGCACCTCCACCCCACCGAGATCGAGGACTTCCATCAGGCGAGACTGATGAACAACGGCGAGCGCGCCAACCTCCTCGGACGCTTCTGGGACTCGACCGATCGCCTGTCCTCACGTGGCGGCTGATCCGGTGGCGACACCCGATCCCGCCGTCATCGCCGCCGTCGATCTTGGCTCCAACACCATCAAGATGACGATCGGCCGCTGTCTCCCTGATGGCAGCCTCGAGGAAATCGCCTCCTACTCCGACACCGTGCGCCTCGGTCGGGATGTTGATCGCACTGGCCACCTCGCCGACGATCGCATGGACGCCGCCCTCGAATGCCTGACGCGCTTCTCAACCGCGGCCCGCAACCATGGTGCCTCGCGCATCATCGGGGTCGCCACCGAGGCCGTCCGCGCCGCCGCCAACGGCAAGACCTTCATCGATCGTGTCATCGCCGCCACAGGGATCGAGATGGAGATCATCCACGGCGATCGGGAGGCATCGCTCACGTTCTCCGGAGTCGCGGCCGATCACGATCTTGCGGGCACCCTCGTCATCGCCGATATCGGCGGCGCCAGCACTGAAGTCATCGTCGCCGTCGATGGGGCCATCACCGCCGCCGCCTACGTTCCTGTCGGATCCGGCCGTCTCAGCGATCGCCACATCGCCGCCGATCCCCCCACGCACGAGGAACTCGAACAGGCCCGCCACGCCGCCCGCCTCGCAGTTGGTGGCCACCCGCAGCTTCACCCGCTCCCCTCCGGTGATGCCATTCGCCTCGTCCTCCTCGGCGGCACCGGCGAATACCTGGTGGCACTCCTCCCGGACGAGGCAAACCTGACGCCAACGTCGGTCGACGACACCCTCGAAGTGCTGACCCGGATTCCGTCGGATGTTCTCGCCGAGCGCCTCGACATCCAGGCGCTGCGGGCACGGGTGCTCCCCGCAGGAGTGGCCGTCGCCGCCGCACTGCTCGATCTCATCCAACCCGGTGCTTGCGACGTGGGCCGAAGCGGTATCCGAACGGGCTTGCTCCGCGAAGCCTGCGTCGCCGCGTGGTGATCTCTCGCCTGATGCGCTGATCTGCGACCATTTCTCCCACAGCGCGTCCCGAACGTCGGTCCACACGCGGAGATGACCATGTCCACCCTCGACCCAATCCTCGTCGATCGCATCCAGCAGGCGGTGCGTGATCTCGCCGCCGAGCAGACCGCATTCCTCCAGCAGATCGTCCGCATCCCGAGCACCACCGGCACCGAAGGCGCGGTGCAGGTCGCCATCGCCGATCGATTCCGCGCTGCCGGCCTCGACACTCGCGTCGAGGAGCCACGCAACGCCGATCTCGCCCCGTGGGCCGAGCACATCACCGCGGAGCCCGACTACTCCGGACGCCCCAACGTGATCGGCATCCGCACCGGAACCGGGGGAGGGCGCTCGCTCATCCTCAATGCTCACATCGACACCGTCGAACCCGGAGCCCGTGAGCATTGGGATCGCGATCAGCTCAGCGGCGACATCATCGACGGCCGCCTCTTCGGCCGCGGGTCCTGCGACATGAAAGGTGGATTGGCAAGCAACTTCTATGCGCTCCTTGCGCTCGAACGTGCAGGTTACGCCCCCAAGGGTGACGTCGTTCTCGAGGCGGTGGTTTCAGAGGAAGATGGCGGCGCGGGTGCGCTCGCCGCGGTGCTCACCGGTCCTCGCGCCGACGCCGCCATCATCAGCGAACCCACCGAGCGTGCCATCATCCCGGCCCAAGGTGGATCGCTCATGTTCCGGATCCACGTCGAGGGCCGTAGTGCCCACGCCTGCGTCCGAGATGAGGGCCATAGCGCCATTGAGGCGTGGGCCGTCCTCCACCGTGGACTGCTCGAGTTCGAGGCGCGTCGCAACCGCGAGATCACCGATCCCCTCTACGCGGTTCATGCCAACAAGATTCCGATCAACGTCGGCGTCCTCCGCGCCGGAAGCTGGCCGTCCTCCGTCCCCGAGTGGTTGATGGCAGAAGGACGCGCTGGGATGGTCCCCGGGGAAACCCTCGAAGGCTTCAAGGAGCGCTTCCTGAACGAGGTCCGCGCCATTTCCGCGCGCGATCCGTGGCTGAAGGACCACCAGCCCCGCGTCGAGTGGATGGACGGCCAGTTCGCTGCTGCAGGCATCCCGGGCGATCACCCCTTGGTCGGCGTGGTGGCCGAAGCCCATCGCGCGGAGGCGGGGAGCGCGCCACGCATCGAGGGCGTCACCTACGGTGCCGACATGCGTCACTACATCCTCGCCGGCGACATGCCCTGCCTCCTCTATGGCGCTGGCGACGTCCGTCTCGCCCACGCCCCAAACGAGTCAATTCCCCTCGCCGAGCTGCACGCCGCGACCGTCACGCTGGCCCTCGCCATCGCCGGTTGGTGCGGCGTCGAACCAGCCACGTAGGCGCCGAAATCCCCTTCGGGACAGCGCCAGCGTGGCGGAATCTGGCCTCACCGCAGGGCAACGAGACCATCCTGTGCAAACTATTGACAGGCCATCCGGGCGGGAGTATCATCCTTGCAACAGCCGTGCAAAACGTGTGCAAAGGCTGAACAGTACGATTCCGGACCCGCAAGAAGGAGCAAACGCAATGAAGTTCGCTGCTCGCGATGGTTCCTCGTCCCGCACGCTCTCGGTCACTGCTCCCGGTTGGTTCCGCGGTGGAGACGCCCAAGTCTCGGCACCCGCTCCGACAGTTCGCACCGCCCGCCCTTCGACCCACGGGTCAGCCGCGAAGCAAGAGCGCGCCAGCCGGACCACGACACTGAAGTTTGCCCGCGGTGAGGAAATCTTCGTCCCAGGTCTCGGCACCGGCCAGGTTTACATCGTTCGCACCGGGTGCGTCCGCATCTACAAGACGCTGCCCGATGGTCGTGCTATCAGCCTCGGCCTCCTCGGCCCGAACACGGTGTTCGCGCAGGAAGATTCCTACGATGGCATTTCGACCGGCGCTGCCGCTGAGGCGCTCGTGGACTCCACCGTCACCATCGTCGAGGCCACAGACCTTGCAGATCTTATCGCGGAGAAGCCCGAGCTCGCCAGCTCGATGGTGAAGGGCATGACCCGCCGCCTCACCGAGCTCCAGACCCTCGCCGAGCATCTGCTCGTCCGCGACACCTCGGTCCGCCTCGCCAC
>JAPOLF010000071.1:0-2641 GCA_029977305.1 bacterium
CAGGCTGAGGCGTTCCGTCTCGAAGATCGGGGGGAGATCATCCAAGGGTGTCGAGCCAGAACGGGTTGCTCCAGGCCTTCTTGCCGTGGTCGTCGCGGACGACGATGCGGAAGAAGGGACTCTTCCAGTTCTCGAGGGAGAACGTGGCCTCGGTGATGCCTTGCTCGCCGACCTGCCGGTACTTTGCGGGACCGCCGATGAGGAAGATGCGGTTGGCGGGGGAGCAGCGGACGTGGACGGTGCTGCCATTGACGGAGATGTCGTGGATCTCCGGACCGCTGCTGGAGTAGTAGTTGCCGGCCTTGAGTGCGGCGAGGATGGATTCGGGGGAGTTGGCCTCGGCTTTGACCATGGCCCAACCGGCGCCGCGATCGCGGGTGTTGAGGACGAAGTGGGCGTCGTCGGTGGCACAGGCGGAGAAACGCTTGCCGCGGGCGAGCATGAGATCCCACATGTAGGTGGACTCGGCGGCGTCGTTGTCGTCAGCGGCGGAGGCGTTGAAGATCTCGATGGCATGGACGTGGCTGAGGTCGATCATGTCCTGCTCGCTCATGGCGAACCATTGCGGGTGGGCGGCCATGACGAAGGCGCCGGCGTCGAGGGCGCGCTGAGCGATGTCGGGCCCGGTCTCCCCATCATGGGAGGGGGCGAAGTCGTACGGGAGGCCGACCGCGACGATGTGCCAGGGCTCGCCGTGCTCCATGCGGTGCTTCGGTGGGTGGAGTTCGGCGCCGGGGATGGTGATGAAGCCGGCGCGCTCGAAGGCACGGGTGTCGGCGACGGGCCAGCGGTAGCGCTCCTGGAAGTGCTCGGTGAGGGAGAAGAAGTCGTAGCCGTTGCGAGCGTAGTAGTCGCACACCTCCTCCGGGGAGCGGTGGCCGTCGGAAAGGGTGGAATGGGTGTGGAGATTGCCTTTGAGGAAGCGGCCGGGGAGCGCGAACGGGTTGGACACGTGAACCTCCTTGCGCGGATGACGGGGGGATTATCCACGGTGTCGGGGGTGATCCGGTAGGATCATGGCGCTTGGGGTAGGTCGATGGATCTGGCCCATCGCACCGAAGACGAGGACGAGGAGCGGCAGGATGGCGGGCAAGCGGATCGCGTTCGGGATCGTGCGGAACCAGAATCTGCCGCTACCGGAACTGCAGCGGCATTGGGCGTTCTTCGAGGAACTGGGGTTCGACTCGATCTGGCACGCGGACCACTACCAGCGGCCGAGTGTGCCGGATCATCCGATGCTCGAGGGGTGGACGCTGCTGGCGCATCTGGCGACGGTGACGCAGCGGGTGCGGCTCGGGCTGCTGGTGAACTGCAACACGTTCCGTCATCCGCCACTGGTGGCGAAGATGGCAGTGACGGTTGACCACATCAGCCGTGGGCGGCTCGAGCTGGGGCTGGGGACCGGGTGGTGGGAGCCGGAGCATCGGTCGTATGGAGTCCCCTACCCCGAGCCGAAAGAATTGGTCGATCGGTTTCAGGAGTCGACCGAGTTGATCACGGGGTTGCTCACGCACGAGCGGTTCACCTATCAGGGCGAGTACTACCACGTGGATGACGCGCTGTTCCGACCGGGGCCGTACGGGGATCGCCTGCCGGTGACGCTGGGGGCGCACGGGCCGCGGATGCTCGGCTTGGTCGCGCGGCATGCCGACCGCTGGAACAGCTACGGGACGGTGGACGAGATCCGGGAGCGGAACGCGCGGCTGGACGAGGCGTGCGCCGCGATCGGGCGCGACCCGAAGAGCATCACACGATCGCTGTATGGATGGACGTTGAAGTTGGGGGCGGACCCGTGGTCCTCGGAGGAGGCGTTCCGCGACATTGTGGGGCGGTACACGGAGGTTGGGATCGAGGAATTCCTGATCGAGGCGCCGCATGAACGGCAATTCGAGATGACGGGGCGAATCGCGCGGGACGTGATCCCGGGGTATCGCTAGACGGCGGTCCAGCCACCATCGACAGGCAGGGCGATGCCGGTGACCATGCGCGCTCCGGGCGAGCAGAGATAGAGGAGCGCGTTGGCGACGTCCTCGGGGTCGGCGAATCGGCCTTGTGGGGTGCGGGAGAGCAGATCTCCGCCGGCGACGGGGTCATTGAGCAGGGGGGCGGTCATCGGGGTCATGACGAAGGTCGGGCAGAGGGCGTTGACGCGGATGGGAATGGTCGCCCACTCATAACTGAGGACGCGGGTGAGATTGACGACGCCGCCTTTGCTGGCGCAGTAGGCGGCGCGGTCCTTGTACCCGACGAGGCCCATGATCGAGGCGATGTTGACGATGCAGCCGCCGGCTGGGGACTGGTCGCGCATGGCGCGGGCTGCGCGCTGGGCCATGAAGAACAAGCCTTTGAGATTGACGTCGAGAACGGCGTCCCACGCCTCCTCGGTGACGTCGAATGCGGCCTGACGGATATTGAGGCCGGCGTTGTTGACGAGGATGTCGAGGCGGCCGAACGCATCGGTGGCGGCATCGACGACGCCTTGCACCAGATCGAGGTCGCGCACATCGAGGGGGGCGGCGATGGCGTGGCCCTCCGCAGCGCGGATACGGTCGACGACGCGCTGGGCGTGGTCGAGTTTGATATCTTTGAGCTCGTCTTCTTCTATGCGGAGGCGGGCTGCGGCCATGTTGGTTCCGTGGGG
>JAPOLF010000071.1:2651-9587 GCA_029977305.1 bacterium
CGAGTTTGGAAGGGAGATCGGTGACGATGACCCGGGCGCCGGCATCGGCGAGTGCGATCGCCGCGGCCTCGCCCAATCCGCTGCCGGATCCGGTGACGATCGCAGACTGGCCGCTCAGCATTCGTTCAGCCTGTGGATGTGCCATGGGGTATGCCCTCCCGCTCTGCCGTTGACCCGGTTCCGGGCACATGCTACCGTCCCGTCCACATGAATCACCATGATTCGTGACGTACCTTGGAGAAGCGGTCTTACCGGGGGCAACGGAGCCATCACCGGCGCACTTCCCACACCAGCCTTGCCCCCCCTCAACCCATCGTCCCTGATCACCCGACTACGGGTGCAGTGGAGTTCATCGCGGGCGCTGTTGCCCGCGAGCGTGCACGATCGGTAGACGGAGGAGCAACCGTGTACGAGGTTGGCAAAGACGGCCCGTTGAAGGGCGTCGAACTGGAGTTCATCGGCGATCGGTTGCGGAAGAGCGTGAAGCGGCGGGACACGTTCCGCGGCACGTTCGCGACGCTGGTCGGCCTCGCCGCGGCGACGGGCGTCGGGCAGGGCGTCTCGGCGAAGCAGGCGGTGGCATCGCTCGGGATGCTGCCGGAGGACCTGCCGGAGAAGAAGTACAAGGCGGCCACCTCTGAGGTGGGTGCGGCGTCGACGTGGGTGTCGCACGGGATGGAGGTTGCCAAGTTCTACGGCGACCTGCTGGGCGTGGACGTGACCTCGTTCGACGGCGAGTTCAGCGTCGAGAAGCAGCTGCAGGACATGCAGACGATCTCGTCGCAGGACTTCAACTTCGTGGCGGTGCACCCGTCGGCGTCTGACGCGCTGGTGGATGCCGCGACGCAGGTGATCGACAGCGGCAAGAGCCTGATCATCATGGACACGCGGCTCATCCAAGACCCGGAGGAGTTCGCGCAGTTCCCGTACCTGACCTTCCTCGAGCCCGACAACATCTACATGGGCGAGACGGTCGCGAAGCAGCTGTTCGACGCGATCGGCGGCGAGGGCGAAGTGATCCACACGCAGGGCCAGCTGGCGCACACCGGTGCGCAGGGCCGTGCCATCGGCTTCAACAACATGCTGAAGCAGTACCCGGGCATCACGGTGGTCGACGAGACGCCGGGTGACTGGAAGATCGACGTGGTCGCGTCCCTGTGGCAGGACCTGCTGCAGCGGTACCCGGACGTCAAGGGTGGTTTCTTCCACTCGGACGACATGGCGCTGGCGGCGGCCTCGGTGGTCGAGGCTGCGGGCAAGCAGGACACGGTGAAACTGGTCGGCGTCGACGGCGGCAAGAACGCCTGCGAGGCGATCCGCGACGGCAAGTTGTTGGCATCGGTGATCAACCCCTCGGGCCGCATCCACGGAGGAGCGATCTGGGCGGGGTACCTCGCGGCGTCGGGCACCGACATGGCGAAGGACGGGATCCCGAAGTTCATCCGGACAGACGGTGGCCCGATCACCCAGGACAACGCGAACGGGTACATCTGGCTCTACGACAACATGCAGTACTAGAGCACTTGGCGGCGGCACTCTTCGGGGTGCCGCCGCTCGCACGGCGACGGGCATGGCTCGTCGCCGTGCTCTCCCCTCCCCTCTGCCGAGCCCACCTCGCGAGCATTGCCCATGACTGCACCGAGCATGCACCAGGAAGCCGCCACCACCGGAACGCAGCCGATCTTGCAGCTGCTCGGGGTGACGAAACGGTTTGGTGGCGCGACCGCGCTGAACAACGTCGATTTCGACCTGCTGCCCGGTGAGGTGCACGGGTTGATCGGCGAGAACGGCGCCGGCAAGTCGACGCTGATGAAGATCCTCTCCGGGGTGCACACGCCGGATGAGGGGGAGATCATCCTGCGGGGGGAGCGGGTGACGTTTTCGTCGCCGGCGGCGGCGAAGGCGCTGGGGATCGGGATGATCTACCAGGAGCTGTCGTCGATGCCGCAGCTGACGGTGGCGGAGAACGTCTTCCTGGGGCGGCAGCTGACCAGTGGCGGGGTGATCAACTGGAAGCGGATGCAGCGGGAGTCGCAAGAGCATCTGCACTCGCTCGGGATCGACGTGGATGTTTCGGCGCCGCTGGGATCGCTGTCGCTGGGTGCGCAGCAGCTGGTGGAGATCGCGCGGGTGGTGTTCTCGGGGGCCAACATCATCGTGCTGGATGAGCCGACGTCGGCGCTGTCGCAGCCGGAGGCGCAATTGCTCTTCCAGGCGATGCGCGGGTTGAAAGAGCGCGGCACGAGCATGATCTTCATCTCGCACTTTCTGGAGGACGTGCTCGAGGTCTCCGATCGGGTGACGGTGCTGAAGAACAGCAAGAAGGTGGGCACGATGCCTGCGGCTGGGCTGACCAAGCACCGAATGATCGAATTGATGATCGGGCGGGATGCGGAGACGCTGGCCGAGAGCTACGAGGAAGGGCGCGACCTCCCAGCGCGCTCCGAGCGGCCGGTGGTGCTCTCGGCGGACGCGCTCAGCCTGCCGGGGGGTTATCGGGACGTGTCGTTCGAGGTGCGGCAGGGGGAGATCGTCGGATTCTTCGGCAATCTCGGCGCGGGGATGACGGAGATCGCGCGGACGCTGTTCGGATTGGCGCCGACGAAGGACGGCGTCATCTGGTTGGATGGCAAGCAGATCCGACCGACATCGACCACGCAGGCGAAAAAGCTTGGTATCGCCTATCTCTCGGAGAACCGGCGCAAGACGATCTTCCCGCGGCACGAGATCTTCAAGAACATCTCGCTGGCGCACCTCGACACGCTGATGGGGCCGATCGTGCAGAAGAAGCGCGAGGTGGCCATCGCGCAGGATCTGGTGGTGCGGACGGGCACACGGCCGCCGAACCCGCTGCTGGCGGCGGGGAATCTCAGCGGCGGGAACCAGCAGAAGGTGGTGCTCGCGAAATGGCTGACGGAGCGGCCCACGCTGCTGATTCTCAATGAGCCGACACGGGGGATGGATGTCGGGGCGAAGCGCGAGGTGCTCGACCTGGTGAAGTCGCTGAAGGACGAGGGGGTGGCGATCATGCTGCTCTCGACGGAACCGGAGACGGTCCTGGCGGAGTGCGACCGGATCGTGGTGATGAGCCGCGGGGCGATCACGAAGGAGTTCGCCGGGGAGCACGTCTCGAAGGACGTGCTGATGGAATGGGCGTGATGGGGGATGGGAACGGCGCTCGCCAGCAGGCGGGCTGCCCGGGTCGGGGTAGGCGGGGAGCGGTGAGTCATGAGTGAGGTTGCGCAGAGCACGGGGAGCAACGGGTCGGGGGTGCTTCGGTGGGCGAGCCGCAATGCGCGGATGCTGGCGCCGTTGCTGACCCTGATCTGCATGGTGATCTTCTTCAGTCTGGTGACCGATGTCTTTCTGACGGTCGGGAACCTGCAGAACGTGGTGACGCAGATCGCGCCGATCGCGGTGGCGGCAACGGGTGTGACGTTCGTGCTGCTGTGCGCGGAGATCGACCTGAGCATCGCATCGGTGAGCACGCTGACGGGGGTGCTCGCGGCATGGCTCTGGGTGGGTGATGTCGTCTCGCTGGGGAACTGGTCGATTCCGGTGGCGTTGCTCGTGGCGGCGCTGATCGGGTTGGCGAACGGGTTCTTCATCTCGTACGTGGGCATCCCCTCGTTCATGATGACGCTGGCGATGCTGACGATCGCGCGCGGGATGTCGGTGTTCATCTCGGGCGGGAAGCCGATCTTCGAGGTGCCGCCGGTGCTGAAGTCGCTGGGATCGGTGAGCAATCAGGTGTTCGGGATCCCGGTGATCGGATTGGTCGCGGTGGCGGTGCTGCTGGCGGGCGAGTTCATCCTGAGTTACACGAAGTTCGGGCGTTACGTGTACATGACCGGCGGCAGCCGCGAGGCGGCGGAGATGTCGGGCGTGAACACGAAGCACGTGATCATGATGGCGATGGTGATCTCGTCGCTGACGGCGGGAATGACCGGGTTGCTGTTCATCGGGCGGCTGAGCTCGGCGAACCCGAGTGCCGGCGAGGACATCCTGATCAACACGATCGCGGCGGTGGTGCTCGGCGGGACGTCGCTCTTCGGCGGAGAGGGCGGGATTCGCAACACGGTGCTCGGGTTGCTGATCTTCGGGGTGCTCTCGAACGGGTTGAACCTGTTGCCAAACATCCCGATCACGTTCAAACAGGCACTGCAGGGGATCGTGCTCCTGGCGGCGCTGCTGCTGAACGTGTTCGCGCTGCGGCTGGAGCGGGTGACGACGAAGCGCGAATAGGCTCTTCCAAGCGCGCCTCGGCGGCGCCGCTGGTGAGGTCCCGGCGGGACGTCGCGAGCGGCGCCGCGGCATTTCCGCCGGTCGGCGGGGTGTGCGAGGATCACGAGGAACGGGCAACCCCGATGTCATGGAGGTGACGCATGAGTCAGGATGCATTCGCGGCAGCCATGGCCGCATTGACCGGTGGCGAGGTGATCGATCTCTCGGTGACGCTTGCGGAGAACATGCCGTGTGCGTGGCCGACGCACATGCCGTTCCAGCGGAAGATCTACTCGTGGTTCGAGGGGCGGACGGCGCCGCCGCAGGACGTGCAGGGCTGGCGCGGGCCGTACCACACGGCGTGGCTGACAATCGACGAGCACTGCGGGACGCATGTCGACGCGCCGTCGCATTTCATCCCGCCACCGGGATCGGGGTTGCCGAACGCGGGCGAGGTGGGCGCGATCAACGGTGACGACCTCGCGCTCGCCGACCTGTGCGGCCCGGCGGCGATGATCGATGTGACGCACCTGTTGGGGCAGGCAGAGCCGGGCTATTCGCCGATCGTGACGCCGGCGCTGATCGAGGCGTGGGAGGCGGAGCATGGGAGGCTGCAGCCGAAGGACATCGTGCTGTTCTGGAGCGGGTGGGACCGCTTCTACCGGCCGATGACCGAGGGCGGCACCGGGTACGTCGTCGAGCCGATCATGCAGCGGACCGCGCCGGGATGGCCGACCCCGGGGGTGGAGGCGCTGGCCCTCCTGCACGAGCGCGGGGTGAAGACGCTGGGACTGGACGGGGCGAGCGTGGGGGCGTGCGAGGACTTGCTGACGCCGCACCTGTATGGGCTCGGGCGGGGGATGATCTACATCGAGTTGCTGACCAACTTGGGCAAGCTGCCGCCGCGAGGGGCGTACTTCGCGTGTCTGCCGCTGAAGATCGCGCGGTCGTCGGCATGCCCGGCACGGGCGATGGCGATCGTGCCGAAGACGGCGTAAACAGGAGGGAGCGACGATGGGATCGGGACGGGTCGCCGGGAAGAGCACATTGATCACGGGGGCCGGGGCGGGCATCGGGCGGGCGACCGCCGAGGTGTTCGCGGAGGAGGGCGCGCATCTGGTGCTCTTCGACATCAATCCCGGTAAATTGGAGGCGCTGAAGGCGGATCTCGCCCCGACCGGCGCGAAGATCGTGACGGTGACCGGGGATGTCTCCGACAACGGAGATGTGCTGCGGGCGGTGTCGACGGCGATCGAGCATTTCGGGCGGTTGGACATCTTGGTGGCGAACGCGGGGATCATCCCGCTGATGGAGATCACCGAGGCGACCGGCGACGACTTCGACGCGGTGATGGCGGTGGATGGGCGCGGGATGTTCCTCTCATGTAAGCACGCGATCGAGGCGATGCTGAAGACGGGGGGTGGAAGCATCGTCTGCCTGTCGAGCATCTCCGGGCTGGCGGGGCAGAAGCGGCAGAGCACCTATGGGCCGGCGAAGTATGTCGCGAGCGGGATCACCCAGCACCTCGCGGTGGAGTGGGCGGATCGCGGGATTCGCGTGAATGCGGTCGCGCCGGGGACGATCAAGACCGAGCGGGTGATGCAGCTGTATGACGAACCGGGCGGCCCGGAGTACGTGGCAGGGATGGAGAAGAGCCATCCGATCGGGCGGCTGGGCGAATCACGCGAGGTGGCGCAGGCGATCCTGTTCCTCGCCTCTGACGATGCGTCGTTCATCACCGGGGCGATCCTGCCGGTGGATGGCGGGTATCTCGCCCAGTAATCCTCCGCGTGCACAAAACCGATCCGACATGCTGAAGGGCCGAGGCGAATCGCCTCGGCCCTTCCTGTTGCTCCTCGATGGAATGAGGTTTAGTTGCGGCTCTTGACCCGGAGGGTGCCGATGCCGAGCATCACCACCGCGGCGAGGGCGGCGAGGAGTGCGGCGAGCGGACCTTCATTCGGGCCGGAGCCGACGCCCGGGAGTTCCTCCGGAGTGGTGGAGGTGCCGGAACCCTCAGCGGGAACCGGGTTGCCATTCGCATCGACGACGGTGCCACCCGCGGCCTCATCGGTGCCGCTGGTGCCGCCGGAGGATCCGCCGGCGTTGTCCGCCGACCCACCATCAGCCGGAACGGCCGTGCCGGCGGCAGCAGCGGGCGTCTCGGTGGGCGCAAGTTCACCAGAGGTGGTCGAGCCGCCGGTTGCGGGCTCTTCAGTGGCAGTTGGCTCTTCGGTGGCCGGCGCCTCAGTCGCGGCAGGCGCCTCGGTGGCAGCGGGTTGCGTCGCTGCTGTGTCCGGGGCCTCGGTCGCCGCAGGTGCTTCGGTGGCGGACGGCGAGGTGGTGCCGTTGGGGTCAGGTTGGCCCGCGACGGTCGGGGTGGTGGCGACGCGCGGCGTGGAGACCGGCGTCGCGGTCTGACCGGCCGGGGAGATCGGGCGCGGGGTGTTGGTCGCGTTCGGTTCCGGCGTGTTCGGCTCCTTGGTCGGGGTCTCCTCCGGGGCGACCGTCGGGGTCTCCGGGCTTCGCGGATCGAGGGTGGCTGTCGCCTCCGGGGTGTTGGTCGCGAACGGCTCGGGCGTGCCCGGCTCGTCGGTGGCGGTCGGGTCCGGCTGCGGCGTGTTGGTCGCGTTCGGTTCCGGGGTGTTCGGCTCTTCGGTCGGGGTCTCCTCCGGGGCGACCGTCGGGGTCTCCGGGCTTCGCGGATCGAGG